>JAHHKH010000283.1 GCA_018679695.1 Maribacter sp. | reverse complement strand
TTTGGGCCAGACAATGACGAAAAATTAAAAAAAACATTGTTTGATTTAGATAAGGTTTTGGGTGATTTATTCTTAGGAACAGAGGAGATAGACTTGCCTATAAACATTATCATAGTTTCAGACCACGGTATGACGACCCTGCCTACCACCAACCTTATCCCGATAGAGGAAATAAAAAACGACACTTTATTTTCTGTTGTTAACAATGGGGCCATTATAAATATTCACCCTAAAAACAAGGATGGGTTAGCCTTGGCTGTCCAGTTCTTAAAAGAAAAAGAAAAAAAATTCAAAGTGTATACAACCGAAAATGCACCGGGCTTTGAGTACAGGCCGAAAAACAAGGATTGGGGGGCTCTTCAGGTCATACCTGATTTTGGGTATTATTTTTTAACAGCTGATAAGATAGCCGCAAGAAAAAAATCCCCGAACAAAATTTTTGGTGCACATGGATATGACCCAAAATATAAAGATATGCATGGTATCTTTTATGCGAAGGGCCCTGCTATTAAAAATGGATATGTTGTGCCCTCAGTGAAAAATATTCATGTTTATCCATTAATGTGTGAGATATTGGGGTTGGAAATCCCTGATGCTGTGGATGGGGAACTAGACAAATTGAAAAGTATTTTAAAAAATGATTAATACAAACACCCAACTATGAATCCACTTATCAAAAATATTCTAGCCGTAGTTTTAGGTTGGTTAGGCGGCAGTATCATCAATATGGGGCTTATTAAAATTGGCCATGTCCTGATTCCCATAGAGGGGGTTAATCCCAACGATATGAATGCGATGGTCGAGGCATTACCTACTTTAGGTTTCAAATATTTTATTTTCCCTTTTTTGGCGCATGCCCTGGGAACCCTAATTGGAGCGATGATCGCCGGCTTAATGGCTGCAAACCACAAGATGCGATTTGCACTGGGCATTGGTGTATTGTTTTTAATTGGAGGTATAATCGTCAACTACATGCTTCCGGGGCCCACTTGGTTTGCAGTCACGGACATCCTTCTTGCATATATTCCGATGGCATGGATTGGCGGAAAAATTGCTGTCATAATGATAAAAAGTAAATAAACAAATGTAATGCCTGCGAAATCCTGGCGGTTTTAATAAGGGGAGCGTTTTTTGCGCCCTTCAACAAAGTCATACGAATACCATAATGCTCATTTCCCTGTTCTATATTGTTGTTCCTCTTATTTTAATAGGAACAGTTGCAACTAAGAGACAGCCTAACACTGTATTTTGGCTACTTACGACTATAGCCTTTGGTTCTATCATGGCCTATTTGTGGGCAACGGTTCGTTGGGAGATGGTCGGTATTTATCTTCGCCCGCTATTTCCAGTACTTTTTTTAATTGCTGTTGCAATCAGCTATAGACGAATAAGGAAGCCGGTTTCAAAACCTAAGAAAATGGTCGTGGTATTGGAGGTGGGAATTTATATGATTCTGCTTGTTATATTTTCAGGCTTGAATTGGTTTGCTTTTAAAGGCTACTCAATTCCAGACGATACGATAGATTTAGCCTCGCCTTTTCGCCATGGAAAACAGATTGTCTTACACGGTGGCGCAAGTCCTTTTACAAATGGGCACTTTCATGTTAAGCCACAAAACCATGCGCTCGATATTGTTGGATTGAATGCACTTGGTATGCGCTCCACTACATTTGTGGGAGGAGAAAACCTTGAGAACTATGCCATTTTTGGTGAACAGATATACAGTCCTATTGACGGGACCATTTCGGTTGTTGTTGATAAATTTGATGACCAGAATCCCCCAATTACAGATGTTGGCCATTTAGCGGGCAACCATATTTTAATCGTAAGCGGAGGGGTTGAAGTATTATTGGCGCATTTAAAAAAAAGGAAGTGTATTGGTTGATGAAGGCGATTATGTAACCACCAACACTCCGCTTGGCAAGGTAGGCAATACAGGAAACACTAGCGAACCCCATTTGCATTTACATGTTGAAAGCGGGGGGATTCCTAAAACCATCCTAAATGGTAAGGCCGTCCCATTTACAATAAACGGCCGATACCTTATAAGAGGGGATGTTTTGAATCACAGTGCTCCTCAAGTTGAGGGTCGGTAGTCTGAAAGTGCGCTGATCTTTGTTCAACAACTACGAAATCGGTGACCAAAAATTGAGCGGATTTTAGAATGGATTTTCCCGCTATTTCATTATATTTCAAAAGAAAATAAAACCCTTCTTTATCCCGGTCTTTGTTCCAACAATTTTCTTTGTTTGAAATGTAGTTCCTGACATTTTAAAGCCCGAATTAGAATTAAAAAAGAGTACCCGTATGCTTGAAAAAATAATCGCATCCTGTCCCAAAGAACTTGATTTAACAAATGATAGTCATTCAGAAATTATCATTGAAACCGTAGAAACAATACTAAAAGAGAAGTACGGTATTTCAGAAATAGAGAAAATTGAAGCCAAGTTGATCGCACAAAATGACGATACCTTGATTTTCATTTTATTGGCTCTTAAAATTGCCAAATCAAAAATAATTGCTTCAAAAACAAAGGAACCTCTAATGGTTTCAATAGTTTTTGCCATATACAAGGAGCATAATAGAATAAAGAAAATAAGTGAGCACCCCCATGGTGAGGATTTTCTTCTCAAGAAAATAGCACAACTTGAATGGTTGTTCAAAAATTGCCCAAAAATTGAATGGGAATTAATAATAGTTGATGACGGCTGTCCTGAAGGAAGCGGCAACATAGCACAAGGTATTGTTGATAAAAACGGCTTGAATGATAAGGTTAGGGTCCTGTTCTTGGCTGAAGCCATTGAACAAAAATTATCCCCTGCAAAAACAATCCATTCAACCAATGAAAGTCAAAAAGGGGGGTCCATAATTTATGGTATGTGGGACGCTATCAAAGAAACTAAAAGCAAGAACCAAATCGTAGTATATACTGATGCTGATCTTTCTACCCATTTGGGCCAACTTATGTTACTGGTAGACCCATTGATAAACCAGAACAAATTAGCCGCCATTGGTTCTCGAAGGGAGGCTAGGTCGGTAGTTATAAAAAAAGGCGCTAGAAATGACCGGGGCAAGTTGTTTATATATCTATGGAAAAGGCTTATTCCAAATTTAGGGGGGATAATAGATACCCAGTGTGGGTTCAAAGCCTTTAGGGCCGAAATTGTACCTGAAATTATTGAAGGCCTGCTTGAAAGGAAATTTGCTTTTGATATTGAATTGTTATTAAGAACCGAGCTTCTAAAAAAAGAATCGATAATCAAGGTGCCAATAGCTTGGATTGATAGTGAGGCGGCATCGACCACTACAGATTTGCAGCCTTATTTACCTATGTTAAAAGCCATTGTTAAAATGAACCGGAAATATTTTCCCGAAGAACATCAGGCCGATGAATTTGCCAACTTGATAAATTCATGGGAAGAGTCCGATTTCAATAAGATCCTGGCAAATATACCCCAAGAAATTGTTTGTAGGGAGCCGATGGAATTTACGGAATACGATAAAATCAGGGCAGCTGATTTTAAAGCGTAGGACAACCTTTTCGAGAATAGGTTCAATACAATTTTGGATGATGCCATAATTAAGTTTATGATTCAAACGATTAGCTCTAAGTCAAATGGATAGGCCAGAACTTATAGAATGGTTGCTTAATGGGGATATTTCAATACAATATCAGGTTCACAGGGATTTGTTGGGGGTAGATAGAAAGGATCTGCAAGACAGGATTGCCACTGAAGGTTGGGGCAAACGGTTTTTATCCAAACGAAACCCAAATGGGCATTGGGGGCAACGTTTTTATCAGCCTAAATGGACATCCACGCATTACACCTTACTCGATCTACGCAATCTCAACTTGGATTCCGGGAATGTAAAAGTCCGGGAAACTATTGGGATGGTATTGGATGGGAACAAGTCAGAGGATGGTGGTATTCGATTGGGTCCTTCAACATCGGCCCATAGTGATGTTTGCGTTAATGGAATGTTTTTGAATTATGCGTCTTACTTTAAAACCCGTGAGCAGAGACTACACGCTATTGTCGATTGTATTCTTAAGGAGAAAATGCCAGATGGTGGTTTTAATTGTAGAACTACAAGAAGTGGTGCAACCCATAGTTCTTTGCACACAACGCTTTCTGTTCTTGAAGGAATTGCATCGTTTCAGGACGCAGGATACACCTACCGTACGAATGATCTTCAAAATGCAAGGGATAGTGCTGAGGAGTTTATACTATTGCACCAATTGTTCTTATCAGATCGAACGGGTGAAATCATTAGAAAAGACTTTCTACGACTATCTTATCCGGGCAGATGGCGGTATGATATTTTAAAGGCCTTGGATTATTTTCAGTTTGCGAATTCGCAATGGGATAGTAGAATGAACCCAGCGCTTGATATCTTGTTAAAAAAACGCAACAAAGACACTACTTGGAATGTACAGGCAAAACATCCCGGAAAGGTTCATTTTGATATGGAAACTGCCGGTAAACCAAGTAGGTGGAATACCTTGAGGGCCCTAAGGGTGTTAAAGCACTTTAATATTGATTGACCTCGCCTTAATTAGGAAGAAAAAAGGAATGATTCCACAAGATATTGGGGTTTTTTGTATCCAAACCTAAAGCAAAGACTTAAATCACTGTTAATCAACGTTTAAAATTTGTTTCTGTTAGAATTTTCAACTATCTTTTGCCTATGATCAGTATAGAAAAAACGGAGAACAAGGAATTTCTCGAAAAATCAATTCACCATTTGGAAGCTACGGGCTTTGAAAGTATAAAAGCGGATATTGATGGTTATGAAACCCCAAAGTCCTATTCAAAAATAGGTAGTGATATTAGAATAACCCCTGATATCGTGGCACTTAAAAATGGTATGAAGTATTTTTTTGAAATTAGCCTTAAATCTGAAAAACCCTTGCAATTAAAGTCGAAATGGTTGTTTTTAGATGCGCTGAGCCGATTGAAATCGAATAGGTTTAGGATAATTACCACTAAAGGGCATTATAAGTTCACTGAAAACATGTTGGAAGACATAAACCTTACCAATAAATCACCTATCCGGATTTAATTAAGTATTCAATTTATTTTTTTAGCATTCCTATGTGTGGAATACCGTCTTCCAAATACCCTTCTCCCACTTGTTTGAATCCCAAGGAATTGTAAAATTTCTTCAGATATGTCTGTGCCGAAAGAAATATAACGGCCTCCTTTAGATTTTTATTGACCACTTCAATAGCGGCGTTCATGATATCATAACCATAGCCATACTCGCGCTCTGATTTTTTGACGACAACCCTGCCAATACTTGCCTCTTTATAATAATCCCCGGGTTTGAAAATTCGGGCATATGCGACCATTTTTCCGTTTTTTGTGCCAATAACATGAAGCGCTTTCTGGTCTTTTTCATCCAAGTCCTGATACACACAATCTTGCTCCACAACAAAAACCTCAGCCCGCAGTTGTAGAATACCGTACAGCTCCTCTAATGAAAGTTCATCAAATTTTTTTACACTGATCTTCATCATTAGTCTTGAACAATGATATGTTTGACATCACATTTCCCGAACTCCGGTTGAATATTGACATGGTTGATACCAAACTTATGAAACATTTCATCCTCAATCCGATCCAGGATAATATCAAATTCAGAAATTTTAATATCTTTTATAAAGTCTATATGGGCTTCTAGATGCACTTCGTCTTCATTCAATTGCCAAATATGTACGTGATGTACATTCTTTATTGAATCTATTTTACCAATTTCTTCCACAATATTTTGAACTTGAATGG
>JAHHKH010000253.1 GCA_018679695.1 Maribacter sp. | reverse complement strand
AAACTAAACTATAAAGCCTTATATGTGCAATTGTATTATCCGCAACCTGAACAAAGGCTAGCCATTTACTATCCGGGGACCAGGAAAATGTATAGATTCCTTCTTCATTGGTAGATATTTTTTTACTGATTCCTGTAGCAATATTCAGAACAAACATATTACCCCGTAAATCATCATATGCCAACCATTTATCGTCTGGCGAAGGAATACCTGTGTATCGAACTACATTCCCATCGCTCGTAATGGCTTTGTGTGGTCCTATACCATTACTAGGCATACTTATGAACTCAAATTCACCACTCTCATCGGACAATGTATATACTTCCTTCCCATCGGATGAAAAAATGGCATCCCTAAATCGTACACTCTTTTTATCTGTAAACTCAACTAATCGCCCTGATTTTACTGGAGCAATGAATGCTCTACCCCTAGCTGTGATCACAATTCGCTTGCCTTCTTTATCAGGGAAAACCGAGGTAATGTATTTGGATGGATTTTCGACCCATTTTTCTCGTAATTGGTCTAAATCGGATGTTAGCTTAATTTCTATTTTTCGTTTCGTATTGTTCGAAATATTGAAGTGCCAAATGTCTGCTCCCAATTGATACACAATATTTCCATCGGAAAGATTTGCATACCGCACATCAAAGCCTTTATGCTCAGTATGCTGTTTTAGATCCTGACCTTCTTCATTCAAAGACCAGATATTCATTATACCATCACGGTCGGTGATAAAGTAAACTCTATTATTATACCACATCGGATGATGACTTTCCCCGGCATACCCTTTAGTAAGTTGTATTGCTTCAGGACTTTCAAATGTGAATTTCCATACTTGCCTGGCAGTACCTCCTTTGTATCTTTTGGTCACATTGTTATGGTCTGAAGGCCGCACAAAATAAACCGTAGTACCATCGGCATTCAAAGATGCCTCGCTTGCTTGACTCAAAGGAACACGTTCTTTCTGTTTGGTCTTTGTGTCAATAAGTACCAATTGACGGTCAGGCAGGGTTGCGTAGGCCCTTGTATCATAAACTATTTTTCCATCGGGAGTCCAACCATTGGCCCTAGAAAAATCGCTTTCATAGGTCCATCTAGTGGGAAGTCCTCCTGTAATGGGCATCGTATAAATCTCTGTCGGACCTTCATAACTAGCTGAAAATGCGATTGTCTTGCCATCTGGTGATATCGCTGGAAATCTTTCTTCCTCGGGATGCGAGGTCAACTTTTGGGCCAAACCACCTGAGAGAGGTACTTTCCAAATATCCCCTTCGGCTGAAAACACGACTGTATTCCCATGAACATCGGGGTATTGATAATATCCTTCGAAACCTTGTGATCGAATCTCATTGGTACCAACAAACAAAAGAATTAAAAAAAAATTAATCAGTGAACACTTGTAATTGAATTTAGAAATCATAATCGCCATTTTGGTTGGATTTATTTTAGTTGTATAGGAATCCATATTTCCTCTTCGGATTCTGGATCCTTGTTTTTATATTTTTCACCCAACACCTCAAAATGTGGCCTATTATCAAGTTTATATTTGGAATTGGGTACCCAAGTGCTATAAATATATTGAAATATACTTTTGTCATCACTTGGGCCTTTATAATCAAACACGGCATAAAGCCCTCCCTTTAATGTAAATTGTTCCATGTCATCAGGTAAACACATGATATCCCCAACCTCAACCACTGCCCATTTCACAAATTCGAGTTTAGGATCGAAAACCTCAAAATAAGACGTTGGGTAATCCTGTAATGAAATCTTATCATTTGAAATCTTATTATCGATTTCATTTATTCTGGGCATGAAAAGACTCCATAATTCACCCGTTCTATCATTGATCAATGACATACTCAATTTAATGCCTACCAACTTTTTTTGTGATACTATTTCTATTCTTGGGTGCATTAAAAACAACTTTAATCCTGGTTGAACAAATTGATCGTATAATCGAATAAGTTTGCGTCACTAGGCCTTCCATGTCCGGGGATTACTAGCTTTGCCTCTGAATATTCAGTCTTTAGATTCCGTACTGTATTCGACCATTCATTGATATTCGCATCATTTAAATTGCCTTTACCAGCACCTTCGGATTTTATTAAACATCCTCCGAACAATACCTTTTCGCTTGGAATGTAACATACAATATTGTCCTTGGTATGCCCTTCCCCGAAAAATCCACTTATCACCAATTCACGACCGACCTTAAGTTCTAAATTGGTCTCGAAACCGTTTTGTGGTATGGTCTCCCCTTTTGCCCCTGCTAAAGTCCGAGTCTTATTCAAAGCATAAGAGGGAATGTTCCGTTGGTGAAAAGCATTCAACCCTCCAAGACAATCTGTATGAAAGTGGGTAGCCACAATAGCCTTGATCTTATACGCTACCCTGTCCTCCAACCAATTTAGCAGTTCATCGGATGCTACGTCATTTGCTGGAGTATCAATGATGATCGCTTCGTCATCAGATAAGACGATCATACCATTACAGGGCACTTTACCATATGATTCAGTTTTTAAATAGGAAATATGAACATATACATTTTTGGTCAATCTTTCAATCTTTAAGTTATCGGACCCATATTCCGGATTGCTGTTATTTTTTTTCGATCTGCAAGCAACAAGAAGCACCAAGAGGTAGATTGGAATAATCTTTAAAAGCTGCATTTGATACATCTATTTTTAATAGCCAGCTGCTTGGCCGTCTTTTCTACTTTCCGATGCACCTCTATAAACCCTATTTTCTTTATCCCACATAATTGCCTGATAGCCACCATATATGCCACGCCCAAAACGTACTTTATGTTTCCTATCCATAAGTCCTCGAATAGTTGTATAAGGTATTCCCGATTCTAATCGAATCTCCCCTGTACCATTCCTTGTAAACCCTGTCGGGGTTGAAGTACCCGTGTGGTCCCAACGTGGAGCATCCCCGGCCTCTTGTAGATTCATTCCAAAATCGACTAAATTCATTACAATTTGGGTATGTCCCTGTGGTTGAAAATCCCCTCCCATAACACCAAAACTTACGTAGGGTTCATTGTTCTTGGTTATAAAAGCTGGAATAATGGTATGAAAAGGTCGCTTGCCAGGCTCAAAAGTATTAGCCTGCCCCTTTTTTAAGCTGAACAACTCACCACGGTCTTGGAGCATAAAACCCAGTTTGGGAGGTACCATACCCGAGCCCATACCACGATAGTTACTTTGTATCAATGAAATCATATTGCCTTCTTTATCAGCAACACTCAAATAGATGGTTTCACCTGCACTAATCTCCCCGGCTTCATAGGAAGAAGCATTTTCGCCAATTAATTTTCTTCTTTCTGCAGCATAATCATCTGCTAACAATTCAGTAACTGGTACTTTTGCAAAATCCATGTCCGCATAATATTTTGCCCTATCCTCAAAAGCCAACTTTTTGGCTTCGGTGAACAAATGAAGGTGTTCTGCACTACCGAATTCGATATTCGAAAAATCATAACCTTCCAAAATCTGCAACATTTGAAGTGCTGCTATTCCCTGTCCGTTAGGCGGCAGTTCCCAAACATCGTATCCCCTGTAATTTACCGATACTGGTTCTACCCATTCTGATTTATGGTCGGCCAAATCCTTGACGGATAAAAACCCTCCTTTTTCTTGCATGAAATCGGCAATGGTCTTGGCTATAGCTCCTTTATAAAAAGCATCCCGACCTTTTTTGGCTATTGTCCGATAGGTATTCGCCAAATAAGGATTCTTATAAATTTCACCTTCCGTTGGCAACTTGCCATTATTTTGATCAATATAGGTCTCTTTGATATTGGCAAATCCTTGGCGCTGAAAATACTTAACGCTTTGCATATACCACCCAATCAACTGTGTCAAGGGAAAGCCCTTCTCAGCATAGGAAATGGCAGGTGCCAATATTTCTTCCATTTGTTTTGAGCCGAATTTTTTATGCAATTCAAACCACCCATCAACAGCTCCCGGAACACTAACAGGAAGTGGTCCGTGGGAAGGTATTTTATCCATACCCTGTTCTTCAAAATACTCTAAGGTCAGTGATTTCGGGGATCTTCCACTGGCGTTAAGTCCGTGCAATTTGCTGGTCTTGGCATCCCAAACGATGGCAAATAAATCACCTCCAATACCACTTCCGGTTGGTTCCATTAATCCTAAGGCCGCATTGGCTGCAATGGCCGCATCAATAGCATTGCCGCCATTTTTCAAAATATCGATTCCTATCTGGGTTGCCAAGGGGTGACTCGTGGCCACCATACCATTTTGGGCAAGAACCTCCGACCTTGTGGCAAAGGTTTCTCCGGTTATTCTATCTTGACCGAATCCAATATTGCCAATAAAAAAACTTGCTAAAAAAGTAAATAGAACAGATTTCATAAGAATGCATTTTTATTAATTTGAATAAAAGAAATGGAGTATGGCAATTTAGAGAATAATTCAACAAAAGACCATAAAAAAAGCCCTGACTATTTTGTCAGGGCTTCTGTCTTAAAAAATTAAAAAGTATTCTTAAATTACTTTCACGTTTACCGCATTTAATCCTTTATTACCTTCTTGTAGATCAAATTCAACTTCATCGCCTTCACGAATTTCGTCTACTAATCCAGATACGTGTACAAAATGATCTTTGTCCACGCCTTCTTCAGTTATAAAACCAAACCCTTTGGCGTTATTGAAGAACTTTACTGTTCCTTTATTCATTGTTAAAATTTAAATTAATTACTTATATCGGTTCAAATATAGTGCCAATAATTGTAACTGGGGCAATTTATAGCCGTAATGTGCTATAAATAAATAATTTATGATGGTTTTATTGACCTATGGACTATAATCAAAATATTAAGAATTTTGCGGATTATTTGCTTTCATCGATCCCAGCACCATAAAAAGCAAAAAGGCAAGTCCAAGATATCCCAATAATTTATAGGACCCGAAAGTTGAAAAACACAAACTAAAAATGGGAGGGGCCAAGGCACTTGCCAGAATCAGCATACCCATAATCTTACCTGTAATTGCACCAAGGTTATTACGGCCATAAAAACGGGGCCAAACAATGGCATTGAGTACTGCAAAAAACCCACCCATTATCCCAAACCCAGCAATTAATAATGGAATGCCGAATGGTGTAGGCAAATACAGGAAACCTATTGAAGCGATGATTCCTCCAAAAATCATTAAGTACAAATACCATTTCAATCTTAAATAATCACTTAAGAAATTAAATAGTGTAGAAATCGTAACTGCTACCACTGATCCAGGTAAGAATATGGAAATAGCATCAGATTTGGGATAACCTTCACTGGCGAAGATAGAAACGACATGAAACGTAAGACCGGTTATAAAAAAACTATTAAAGGCGAGCATTAAACCATACATCCAAAATGACCGCGTGCCTTTGGCTTCTTTCAGTGTAAACTGTTGTCCTACAATCAATGATTCGATGCTTGTTTCCGCTTCTTTCGTTGTCCCATCTGGTAAGAGGCCGTGTTCTTCAGGTTTATTCTTGTACAACTGCAAAACAAAAAAGCTAAATACCAAAAGGCCAAGAGCGAGCATCTGCCACGCTCCTTCCCAACTATATCCTTCAATCAAGTAATTAATCCAAAGGGGCGAAGACGAAAACCCGAATGAAATTGCGACACTACTTATCGCATTTACCTTTCCCCTATTCTTATCAAACCAAATCATGATCATGTTCCTAGAGGCCATGGTCAATACTCCTTGCCCTGAAAAACGTAGTAAAAAGAAAAGTAAGGTCATGATGATGAAAGATACCATCCAGGAATCCGAACTCAAGAATTCTTTCATGAAATTGCTCATGTATGCGGACCATGAACATAACCATAGTGAAAAGGCCAGGGTTAGTGCTGCAAAAAAAGCAACATAGCGTGCCCCATATTTATCGAACCATATACCGGCCCGGCCAATAACCAAAGAACTCAAAATTGTCCCGATCATGTATGAATTACTGAATTGGTTACGGGTTAACCCTAACGCATCCTTAACAGGATCGGTAAATACAGACACGCCTATCGTTTGTCCTGGTATGCTACAATAAATACCAATGCTTCCAATAATCAAGACTATATAGCCATAGAATACGGGGCTTTTAGCGGGGTTTACCGATGAAAATCGGTTGGGGTCGTTCATACTTTTTTTAGTTAGTGACTAAAATACATGATTTGCTTTAAAGGTTTGAAGCTTAATTATAAGTGTATATTCAAAGAAAGTGCGGTTAAATAGGAAAAACCGAACTTCTTATTTAAGTTTGAATGAACTTCTAAAAAGACATGTTATGAAATACCATACCTTGATCAAGACATTAATTTGTTCGGTTTTATTTCTAGGATTTAACACTACTTTACAATCACAAAAAAATAAGCGGGAATTCTATCAACTTAAAACCTACATTCTTGGGAATGAAGCACAGGAAAAACTAGTTGATTCTTACTTGAAAGATGCATACCTACCCGCTCTTAAAAGACTTGGAATTCAAAAGATCGGGGTTTTTAAAATGCATCCCGACAAATTTACCTTATCAAACAAAATATTTGTTTTGATTCCGTTTTCATCCCTGGAACAACTTTATGGTTTGGAAGAGCAATTGATAAAAGACCAAGTCCATAACCAAGAAGGCCGAGATTATCTCTTGGCATCATATAAACAACCGCCCTACGAAAGGTTGAATACCACTGTTTTGGTTGCTTTTGAAGAAATGTCAAAAATGGCTCCTTCCACGGTAGAAGGGCCTAGGGAAAATAGAATCTATGAATTGAGAAGTTATGAGTCGCCCACGGAGGCCATTTTCAAGAATAAGGTTGAGATGTTCAATGCCGGTGGTGAAGTCGCCCTATTTGAGGAATTGGGATTCAATGCTGTCTTTTATGCAGAGGTACTTTCCGGGGATAAAATGCCCAACTTGATGTATATGACGACTTTTTCAAATAAGGAAAGTAGGAACGAACATTGGGATGCCTTTAGGATAGCCCCTAAATGGAAGGAACTATCGGCTATGCCAAAGTATCAAAACAATGTCTCGCATATAGACATCCTATTTTTGTATCCAACAGCGTATTCGGACTATTAGAGTTGCATCAGTAATGTTTGGCAATACGAAATTCAACCCTTCTGTTTTGCTTTCTACCATCTTCCGAGGCATTGCTTGCAATTGGTTTTAACCCTCCATGGCCTTGCCATGCAATTTGGTCAACCAACAATCCCAATTCCACCAGATAATCCGCAACGGTTTTAGCCCGGTTTTTTGACAATTGCATATTATAAACCTCAGAGCCTATGGAATCGGTATGGCCGCTAATCGAAATTTTTAGGGATTTATCCCCTTTCAACAGCTTATAGATTCGTTGCAATTCCTTTTTGGAGGATTCCTGCAATTCATATTTGTCAAATTTGAAAAAGACTTTTTCAAAAACATAGGACTTATCAAGTTCAATGGGATTACCACTTGAAGATAAGGAAAGGGTTAATGGCTTTTCCACAAAATCCAATGGCTCGGCAGATTCCAGGACTACCATATCAAGATAATAATAGGCGCCTTGTTTAGCCTTTCGCTTGGTCTTAAACAGTCGGGTTCTCGAATTGTTCTTAAAGTTACCTATGGTCATGAACCTTTCCGTGCCCTTTGCCCTGAACTGCGTATGTACCAGAATCCAATCCTGGGTATCGGAATAGAAATTGGAATATCCGATTTCCAAAGAATTATATTGATTTTGCTTTTCCTTATACAAATGCATTTTTGATAGTTCCTTTCGAATAGGGATTTGTAGTTTGTTGCTTGAGAAAAGTACCCCGAATTCCTTAATGGCAAAATCAGACCGTTCGGCTAAGCTCACATAGAACGAAACCTGGTATTTTTTTCCTTTTTCCAAGGGATGTATTAATTCGGCCTGAAGGTATTCGCGATAATCGCCGGGGGCGTACAAATACAATCCTGCATATCCCTCACCGAAATCAGCGGGTTGTGTACCACTGAAATTATTTGGTGTACCCATTTCTGTACTACATCCATTAAAATAATCAGTTGAACCTATTGTTGGCGTCGACCAATTTTTCACATCTTCATCAAAATTCCCCAACTGTTCTGGGCAATTGACGAACTCCTCAAAACTTGGATTTTTTATCAGATTCTGAGCTAGTGACAAATGGGCACACAATGTGCACAAAAGCAGCGAGATATGTTTTTTTATGGTAAGCAATTTTATTTTGAGCTAAAAAACTATTTCTAAAATAGCAAATTCCATAGGAGCTTTTGCTTATACCTGACTTTACTTCGTCAAATGGTACTCCATACACGACGTGTAGCTTGACCAATTCAAATCAAGGATAAAGGGAACAGAAGATCTCAAATGATTTCAATGATGTGGGCAGATTGACCTAAAAATCAAACTTATAGGTGACTCCACCTAGTAATTGAAAACCCTGAACAGGGTAATTTGCCCATCTTTGATAATTGTTATTGGCGATGTTCGCTGCCTTTACAAAAATCGATAGTTGATCGTTCACACGATATCCGGCATGCGCATTGGCATCAAAATAGCTATCCAATTCCAATAAGGTAGCATCTATTCCTCCTGGCGGTTGATTCTGGACCACAATAGTGGAAAAATCCTCGCGTTCGCCTACATAGAACAAATTTGCCCCCATATACCAATTGTCATCGATCTGGTAATCCATGAACAAGGAACCTTTTAAATTAGGCAAGTTCCATGCAGGGTTATTTGTCTCGGTATCATATTCATAAACCTCGGCATTTATTCCCAAAGTGAAATTGCGGTTTATATCGATATTCAATTCCCCAAATAATCCCAAGGTTTTAATATCATCATAAAATACCTCGAATGAATTGCCGTAATAATATCCTTTTTCATCATTCCTGAAACTGTTCTGAGGATTCAACTTGAACAAGGGGGTACGATTTTCAGCCGTGTACGACCCTTTGATATTGTATCTTAAGTTAGGCAACAACTGGCCTTTCAAACCAATATAGGCATCATATTGTGCGTCTGTTGGTTGAATGTTGAGTGTTGGAGATACATAGGGGTTGTCTCCAACAAATCCATGATATGAGTTTTGCCTCAGCTCTCCCTCTATTCCACCATAGGCAATCACGCTTTCATCGAGTAAGCGATAAGAAGCCGTAACCGCTGGATAGACATAAAAGTTACTCTCATTTTGTTCCACATCCATTCCGTAAACGATATTCACTCCAAGATTAAGTGTTAGATCATCTTTCAACATACGTAAGGACGGACTAATGCCTACCTGAAAATTGCTATATTTAATTTCACCATCATTTGTTGGACTGTTTACATCGGCATTGGCGAAATTTCCGCCAACATAGTCCAAATTAATATTGATCCCAAAAAATTCCTCTCCCACTGGAAATTCCAAACCCGTACTAAAAATTGCCCTGTTTTCGCCCGATTTTACAGCATCCCAAAATCGTCTATAATGCAGTTTGGCATCTTTAAAGTAAGCATCCTCAACAGTGATATACCCTCCAAGTTCACCCATGAAATAATTCTGTCTTTCATCTATAGTGTTGATGGTAGCTAAATCAAAAACTCCTGATGGAAGACCATACCAATTGTACAATTGATGTTGTAGACCCATATTTGCACCCCAATTTGTATCGCTGTCCCGTTTTGAGTACGATGCATCAACTTCGGTATTCGAATATTTACTTTCCAAATCAACACCATCGATTGTCGCCCGTGATGAATTATGGTTAAATCCTAAATCCAGGCGCTCATCCCGATTGATTGCCCTGCTGGTATAAAACTTTGCCATGGCATTACTCGGGTTACCTGCCCCAGCCGTCGCGTAAGAATTATACAGCTCTGGAGGCGGTGTTTTTTTAACTGTGGAGGCCTTTCCTTTTGCTGGGGCAAAAGTAGAAGCCACTGGTACTGAAAATATATTGTATTCGATCTTCTTCTTTTGGAGTA
>JAHHKH010000244.1 GCA_018679695.1 Maribacter sp. | reverse complement strand
GCTATAATCCGCCTCGAGATAAAAAAGATATGATTCCCGTTATAAGGGGAGCCGTGGATCTGGGCGTTACCTTTTTTGATACTGCAGAAGTTTATGGGCCGTTTACCGATGAGGAACTGGTTGGCGAAGCCCTAGCACCTGTACGTGACCAAGTAGTCATAGCGAGTAAATTCGGATTCGATTTCTCAAATGGTAATAGAGCCGGTCGCAACAGTAAGCCTGAACATATTAAACAAGCGGTGGAAGGGATGTTAAAACGGCTCCGAACAGATCGTATAGATCTGTTGTATCTACATCGCTTAGACCCAAATGTTCCTATAGAGGATGTTGCTGGAACTATTAAGGATTTAATCAAGGAAGGCAAGGCACTACATTTTGGTCTATCGGAAGTTTCACCTGCTACGATACGAAAGGCTCATGCAGTACAACCCGTTTCGGCCCTTCAAAGTGAATATTCCTTGATACAGCGTGCCCTTGAAAATGAGGTCATCGATACCTGTGGGGAACTCGGTATCGGTTTTGTGCCATGGGGACCCGTCTGTCGTGGATTTTTAGGTGATAAGTTCAACGAATACAGTCGTTTTTCCGAAGATTCTAGATTTGTGGCGGTTCCTTATTTTACACCAGAAGCAATTAAAGAGCACATGGAGGTACTCGTACTTGTTCGCGAGTGGGCACGTAAGAAAGATGCCACTCCAGCTCAAATAGCATTGGCCTGGGTCATGGCGCAAAAACCCTATATCGTACCGATTCCCGGTACCACAAAATTGCACCATGTGAAAGAGAATGTGGGGGCACTTAATGTTACTTTTTCCGATGCTGAACTGAAGGAATTCCGTAAGGCGTTGGAAAAAATAGAATTGGTCGGGGTGCGTGGACCGGAAACGGCTTTGGTTGACCAATAATAAATATGGCTTTAAATCCATTCCGATGAAAAGCTCTAGTCCAGTTCCCTAAAACAAACGTTTTTTTAAAACAGTATTTTTCAGAAGAATGAAAAGCTTTCTTCAAATAGTTCTAAAGTGTCGGACTGCACTTGAATCAATCCAAACATTAAAATCTCCCTTTGTAAAGTAGATATTTTCCAATTCTTTCAGTTTTAATTGTTGATAACCCCGTTTTCTTTCATTAAACCCCTATTTGGCAATGTTAAAAACAGTTCCATTTGGTATCAAACGGAACCAAATAAAATCAATGGTCCTTGAACCGTATTTCGTTTGATGGTTTTTAGTCTAATTTACTGTATATCAATTATTTGTGAATAACTATTTGTTATTTACCACTTCTCTGTTTGCCCTTTTTCATACATTTATCCAATAGCAATATTGAAAGAAAACAAAAGCGCTTTTGTTCATTTCGTAACCCTAAAAAGAAACAAAATGGACAATTTTTTAATACTCGAACGGTTGGACCGTTTGGAAAGACTGTTGATCGCCAATAAAGAGGTACTGACCTTCGAGGAAAAATGTGACTACACGGGTATATCCAGGAGCTACCTGTACAAACTTACCGCTGCGGGAAATATCCCGCACTCCAAGCCCAATGGGAAACTGATTTTTTTCGAAAAGAAAAAGATCGTCAATTGGCTGCTCCAAAACGAACGAAAATCCATACAGGAAATCGAAACGATAGCGGAGCCTGTTCGTTAGGCAATAGCATTTCCGCATTATTGATTCACTATTACAACTTAGGAATCCCCTTGGTGTTTAAAACGTTATAATATGAAAACAGTACCGTACTTACGGGTAGGCACTTCGTACTACAAATTGGTGCAGGCACCGACCATCGCCGGACATTTTAATGAAATCCTGGTCCATTGGAACATCGAGACCATCCGCCAAGACCATGGAAAGGACTACCTGAGCAAAGTACCGAAGTACGATGGTTTTACCTGTATCCCGAGCCATATTGATTTCAAACAGGAATACAAAGGGTTCTATAATACCTATTCACCATTGCCGGCCATCCCCAAAGAAGGGGAATGCCATACTTCATTGGGTTTCATCGAACACATTTTCGGGAAGCACCATGAACTGGGACTGGATTATCTACAATTACTGTATACAAAGCCGGTTCAGGTATTGCCCATACTGTGCCTGGTCTCCAAGGAACGTTCCACGGGCAAGAGCACCTTTCTGAAATGGCTGAAGGCGATCTTCGATAACAACCTGACCTATCTGACCAATGATAGCTTTAGCAGCCAGTTCAATGCGGACTGGGCGAACAAGCTGCTCATCTGTATAGACGAGGTACTGTTCAACAAGGAGGAGCTTACCGAACGTATTAAATACCTGAGTACGACCAATATCAATAAGTTGGAGGCCAAGGGAAAGGAC
>JAHHKH010000236.1 GCA_018679695.1 Maribacter sp. | reverse complement strand
TTAATGTAATCTCATCTTTAGCCAGTTTTACCTCACTTTCCGACATTGTTCCCAGTTCCAATCTTTTCGAAGTTATCTGGAAGGCAATAAATTCGACAATAATCACTGCACCGTCAATGATGATTCCAAAGTCTATGGCCCCAAGACTCATTAAATTGGCATCGACTCCAAACAAATACATGAATGAAAGTGCAAACAATAAGCATAACGGAATTACAGAGGCAACTACTAATCCAGACCTAAAATTACCAAGGAGGAGCACCACGACAAAAATGACGATCAGGCACCCCAAAATAAGGTTCTCTGTTACCGTTAAGGTTGTCTTGGCTATTAACTCGCTTCGTTCTAAAAACGGATTGATGTAAACTCCTTCTGGCAACGTTTTGGAAATTGAGGCAACGCGGTCTTTTACGGCTTCGATTACTTTTTTGGAATTCGCATTTTTGAGCATCATGACCTGCCCCAGTACTTTTTCCCCTTCACCATTACCGGTAATAGCTCCAAAACGTGTGGCACTGCCAAAGCCAACACTGGCAATATTCTTTATGAAAATGGGTATGCCCTCTACATTTTTCACAACGATATTTTCGATATCCCTTAAAGAGGTGATCAATCCTTCACCACGAATAAAGAAGGCCTGATTGGTTTTTTCAATATACCCACCGCCGGCTACGCTATTATTGTTTTCCAGGGCTTTAAAAACTTCTGCAACGGTTATGTTCATTGCATTCAGTTTTTCGGTATTGATGGCTACCTCGTATTGTTTTAAATAACCACCCCAGGTATTAACCTCAACGACCCCGGGAATTCCAGACAGTTGGCGTTTTACGATCCAATCTTGGATTGTACGTAAATCCATTGCAGAATATTGATCTTTATATCCTGGTTCTGTATCTAATATGTATTGATAAATTTCGCCCAAGCCCGTAGTAATGGGCCCCATTTTTGGTGTGCCAAATCCTTCGGGTATTTTTTCCGAAGCTGATTTTATTTTTTCAGCGATCAATTGACGGGGTAGGTAGGAACCCATGCCATCCTCAAAAACTATGGTTACGACCGACAAGCCGAATTTCGAAATCGACCGGATCTCAAGTACCCCGGGTAAATTCGCCATTTCAAGCTCTACGGGATAGGTGATGAACTGCTCAATATCCTGTGTAGATAGGTTCTGGGACGTCGTAATGACCTGCACTTGATTGTTGGTGACATCGGGAACCGCGCCAATTGAAATCTGGGTCAAGGAATAAATCCCAAAAAAAACTATGAATAGTGTCAGTAAGAGAACAATAAGTTTGTTCTTTATACTAAATCGTATAATTTTTGATAACATAATCCAATATAAGAGGTGATACAAATTATCAACACCCGGTAGTAACGGATGAACTAAATCTAAATGGGACTATGTATGCTTTGGAGGTTGAAAAATGTCAAATTTTTCAATCGAAGAGTAATTATCCAAATAATAAAAATTAGCTTTAAAATCGACTATCGGACATGATTTTAAGGCAGGGATTTGAATTTTGTTCAGAACATAGGCAGTGAATGCATGGGAGCAACACTGATTGGTGAATGGAAGTTCTTCATGTTCTTGTTTTTCCTCCTGGTGGTTTTTGGAATGTTCTATTTGCAGTTCACCGTAGTGTTTGGAAATAAAAACGAAAAAGTTATCGCCATATTTCTCGGAATGGAATTGGGCATGTTCCAAAAGTTCATCAACATGGGCCAAATCGCTCAAATCCAAACTGAAACTTTGGAATAGCACTAAAAAAGACAACGCTATGGAAAAAACCTTTGCCATTGGACCATAAAGATACTGATAATTTCAATTTTGTGAGATATCGCTGTTAGAATACTCCTAAGAGACATTTCTTTTTTATATTGTTTGACGAATGATAAACATAAACGAGCTGACCGTTATGAATAGAATTTACAAATATGCTCTTTTGATAATTGTGTTAACAATATGCGGGTGCAACCCAAAGGCAGAACCTAAGGCATCAAACACCGATCAACCGAACGTTCTTTTCATCCTTTCCGATGATCATACATCACAGGCTTGGGGTATTTATGGCGGTCTATTGGCTGATTATGTCCAAAACAGGAACATTGAACGATTGGCCTCACAAGGAACGGTGTTGAACAATGCCTTTTGCACCAACAGTATATGCACACCAAGTCGAGGCAGTATACTTACAGGGCAATACAGTCATATAAACCAGGTGTTTACACTCAACGAACCTTTACCTAGGAACCATCCGAATATTGCCAGGACCTTGTCTGAGAATGGATACCAAACAGCAATAATAGGTAAATGGCATTTGGTAGGAAAACCTGAAGGGTTTGATTACTATAATGTGTTACCAGGTCAAGGAAGATATTGGGACCCTATCTTAAAGAATGAAACGAACTGGATTGATGGACATGATAGTTCCACCGGTCAAGAGTACAAAGGTTTTTCAACAGATGTAATTACCGACTTGACCATTGAACATCTTGAAAAACGTGATAAAAAGAAACCCTTTTTAATGTTCTGCAATTTTAAGGCCACCCATGAGCCTTTTGATTATCCTGAACGATTCAAAGATCTTTATAAAAATGTTGATCTTCCCGAACCTGAATCCTTATTGGATTTTGATCAAAAAAACTCCGGACGTACATTCCATGGCCAAACTTTGGAACGTCTGGGAAAAAGGTGGGACAACGCTACCCAAAATCCCGATAAGTTTTGGACAGGTTACCCAGGGTTGCCATATCCCCTAGATGGTTTGGATAGCATTCAAAAAAGGAAAAGGATATACCAAAAATTGGTGAAGGATTTTATGCGTTGTGGGGCGGCGATTGACGATAATATCGGTAAATTATTGGATTATCTTGAAGCACAGGGAATCGCCGACAATACTATCGTCATTTATACGGCCGATCAGGGGTACTTTTTGGGGGAACACGGTTTTTTTGACAAACGAATGATTTATGAAGAATCCCTTAGAATGCCTTTTGTAATTAGTTATCCTAAAGAAATCAAAGGAGGACAGCGATTGGATGACATTGTTTTGAATATTGATTTCGCCGCTTTATTGGCTGATTACGCGGGTATTGCAAAACCAGATTATATACAAGGTGAAAGCTTCCGTGAAAATTTGAAAGGAAATACCCCAAAAGACTGGCGAAAACAAATGTATTATAGGTATTGGCTGCATCATCCTGACAGGCCGTCACATTTTGGCGTGAGGAACGAACGCTATAAATTGGCCTTTTTCTATGGGCAGGATCTGGGAATGAAAGGTACATCCAAAAAAACCACCCAACCTGTTTGGGAGTTTTTCGATTTGCAAAAAGACCCTAAAGAACTGCATAATGCGTACGGTGAAGAAGCCTATGCCCCGGTTATTGCGGAAATGAAAGAAGCTATAAAAGCTGAGCGAAAAAAGTATAAGGATGATGATACGAAGTATGAAGCCATGGTTCCGATTTTAGCAAGCGAACTGGAATGATGGTTTAAGATTATATTCCAGGATTATAAAAATCAATTGAATGAAAACCTTTATTTCCGAAAATTACCTCTTACACAATGATTTTGGTAAAGAATTATACCATGACTATGCTAGAAAATTACCCATAGTGGATTATCACAATCATTTATCCCCAAATGAAATAAATGAGAATAGGGTTTTCGAGAACATAAGTCAAGTTTGGTTGGCCGGAGACCACTATAAATGGCGTGCCATGCGAGCTTTGGGCATCAAAGAGGAATACATTACAGGAAAGGCCAGTGATAAGGAAAAGTTCATGAAATGGGCAGAAACCGTGCCCTATACGGTTAGAAATCCACTATATCAATGGACACATTTGGAATTGCTGCGTTATTTTGATATCGACGATCTGTTGACAAATCAGAATGGGGAGGAAATTTATGACACTGCCACGGCTCTTTTGCAGCAATCCTCTCACCATACCCTGGGTTTACTAGAACAGCGGAATGTAGAGCTACTCTGTACGACTGACGACCCAATCGATATGCTTGATGATCATAAGGCCATTGCCCAAAATAATAAAACGCTTAGGGTATTTCCTGCATTTAGACCAGATAAGGCTTATGCCGTTGGAAATGGACCTAAATATTTGGAATATATCGCAAAATTGGAAAGCGCAGTTGGGTCTTCTATTACTTCTTTTGATGATTTGCTTTCTGCCTTGGAGAATAGGATTGATTATTTTCATGAAAACGGATCACGATTGGCCGATCATGGTTTAGAACGATTATATCATTATACAGTACAAGAATTTGATTGTGATGTCCTGTTCAGGAAATTAATTGAGGGAAAGAAGCTATCTAAAGATGAAATCTCTTTTTTTAAGTCCAGAACCTTGCTATTTCTTAGTAAAAGCTATCATAGGAAAGGATGGACACAACAATTTCATCTAGGTGCAATACGAGATAACAACAAGCGTCTTTTAAGTAAATTGGGGCCAGATACTGGTTTTGATTCTATTGGTGATTTTTCACAGGCTAGGGCTTTGGGTGGTTTTTTGAATGAATTGGATAGTTCCAATCAACTTGCAAAAACAATCATCTACAATTTGAATCCTTCGGATAATGAGGTATTTGCCACAATGGCGGGAAATTTTAACGATGGCAGTATAAAAGGGAAAGTTCAATTCGGGGCAGCCTGGTGGTTTTTGGACCAGAAAGATGGAATGGAAAAACAACTGAATACATTGTCGAATATGGGTCTATTGAGTTGTTCGGTTGGGATGCTAACAGATTCCCGAAGCTTCCTGTCCTTTCCCAGGCATGAGTATTTTAGAAGAATCCTTTGTAACCTTATTGGCAATGATGTGGCGAATGGGGAACTACCACCTGATCATAAGTGGCTGGGTAAAATCGTCCAGGACATCTGTTATAACAATGCAAAGTCCTATTTTAATTTTCCTGGGTAACGATACTACCCTAAAAGGGACTTGGATATTCCCATTTCGAGTCCTCTTAATTCTGCAAGCCCTCGTAGTCTTCCTATAGCAGAATATCCGGGATTTGTTTTTTTGTTCAGGTCGTCCAACATTTGATGTCCATGATCAGGTCTCATGGGAATAGCAAAATCCTTTCTCCCTTCTTTTTGCCTACGCTGTTGCTCCTGGATAACGCGTTTGACCATTTCATACATATCAACATCGCCTTCCAAATGGTTCGCCTCATAAAAGTTTCCCTTCCCATCGCTCTTTGTACTTCTTAGGTGGAGAAAGTGAACACGATTGGCGAATCTATTGAACATTTTGGGAAGATCATTGTCCGCACGCACTCCTAGAGAACCAGTACAAAATGTTATCCCATTGTTGATTGATTTTACTTTGTCAAAAATATAGGCATAATCCTCTTCGGTACTTACAACTCGGGGAAGACCTAAAATCGGGAATGGAGGGTCGTCTGGATGAATGCACATAAGAATATCATTTGCTTCCGCAACAGGAATAATCGCTGTTAGAAAGTGTACCAGATTAGCACGCATTTCTGTCTTACCTATGCTGGTATAGGTGTCTAGTTTTGTCTGGAATCTACTTAGGTCAAATCCATTATCAGGAACTGGATAACCCTCCGTTGACCCAGGAAGACCGGCAATGATCGTCTTTACAAGATTCAAGATGTCTGATTCGGACATGTTTTTGTAATACACTTGGGCACTTTTGATCCTTTCCGTGGTGTAGTCCTCCTTGGCATTAGGCCTTTCAAGTATGTAGCAATCAAAAGCGGCCAGGGCATCGTAGTTAAAGGCAAGGGCCTTGGAATTATCTTGAACTACATAATCTAGACTGGTACGGGTCCAGTCTAGGACGGGCATGAAATTGTAACAAACCACATTTATACCACAGCTTCCTAAATTCTGCAGACTCAGCTTGTAATTTTCTATATATTCATCACATCTTCCAGATCTGGTCTTTATATTCTCATGTATGGGTAAAGATTCGACAACCGACCATGACAGGCCCGCATCCTCAATTTCTTTTTTTCTTTTAGCTATCTCCGAAATTGGCCAGACCTCACCATTGGGTATATGATGCAGTGCATTTACAATTCCGATGGCGCCAGCTTGTTTTATATCTTGAAGGCTTACAGGATCACTAGGTCCGTACCATCGCCAAGTTTGTAACATATGCTCATTATATTTTTGCTTCCTCGATAGGACTTGATCGATTTATGGATCTTGACGAATCAATAAATTGTTCAAGCAATATATTGGACTTGATTTACCAGCTTTAAAGGATCTATTGTTTAAGCTGTTTTCAGAATGAAATATAAAACAATAAATTTTAATCAGTCATCATTTTAGGGTCAAATAGGCATTCAAGTTAAGGTACAAATTAATACCTTTATAGGGCACTACAATTGCCATTCAGGACCTCATTACCACGGTAAAGGATGAAAGTGTACAATACCAAAGATAACGCTATTATATATGAAGGGTTATAAATGAAAGAGCTTGTCCCATTGGGATTTTGCTATCAATGGGCAAAATTGTTTCGAGTACTCCACTGGGATAAAAGAAAGTAAGCCCTATGGATTATAAGGAATTAGATTAAAACCTTGAAGCCAATTGATGTATTGATGAATTATGGAGTATAATATGCGCAATAGCGGAAATAATCGACTTTTAACTTTAATAATGACTTGAAAATAAGAACAGATGGGAAAACCAAGATCTAACAATCAAAAATCGAATGCGGTATCAACTCCATTATCTCGAAGAAAGTTCATTTCAAATACAGTAATGACGGTGGGTGCAATAACCATTGTGCCAAGACATGTATTGGGACGAGGGTTTACCGCTCCCAATGATAAGATCAATTTAGGATTTATTGGTCTCGGAAAGCAAACCAATGGATTGGCAAGGCGTTTTGTAGATAGTACAAGCGCCCAAATTGTGGCAGGATGTGATGTTTGGACAACGAAAACCGGCGCTTTCGAAAAACACGTTGGAAAACTCTATGCCAAGGAAAGGAAAGTAAAAAGATATAATGGTCTTACCAGTTATTCCGATTATAAGGAACTGTTAGCTAGAGCGGATATTGATGCAGTGGTTATTGCCACACCGGATCACTGGCATGCCATTCAGGCAATGGATGCAATGCATGCAGGTAAGGATGTATTTTGTGAAAAACCGTTGACCCACAGAATTACTGAAGGAATAGATCTGGTGAAAACGACTAAAGAAACAGAAAAGATATTACAAACAGGTAGCATGCAGCGTTCTTGGGAAAACTTTAGGAAGGCATGTGAATTGGTCCGAAACGGCTATTTAGGAGAGATCAAAAAAGTGTTGGTAAACGTGGGTGACCCGGCGATACCCTATAATATGGAGGAAGAACCAGTGCCTAAGGAATTGGATTGGAACCGTTGGTGTGGTCCTGCTCCGTTACTGCCTTATAACCATAGACTGGCCCCTTCACGAAACGATGTTGACTTCTGGCCAGATTTCAGGTTGTTCAGGGAAGTAGGTGGTGGTATCTTATGTGATTGGGGTGCCCATATGTTCGATATTGCCCAATGGGCACTTGGCATGGACCATACGGGTCCAATTAGATATATTCCTCCTTCAGATAAAACAGCAGTGCGCGGATTACGCATGTTCTATGCCAATGGCATTGAAATGGTTCATGAAGACTTCGGGAGAGGTTGGGGCGTACGTTTTATTGGTAGTGAAGGTACCATGGATATAAGCAGAAGTTATTTTGAAGCCAATCCGGCAAATATACTGTCAGCTGAATTGAAAGATTCTGATATTCGATTGTACAATGCGAAAGAAAATCATTATCAAGATTGGTTGGATAGTATTAAAAATAGAACACAGCCTATATGTGATGCTGAAATAGGACACCGTTCTGCCAGTATATGCAACATTGCTAATATTGGTTATCAGTTGGGTCGCAATTTGGAATGGGATCCTAAAAAACAGCAATTCAAAGGTGATGCCGAAGCGAATACATTGCGGAATAGGGTAAATAGGGATTATTCCTAAGCCTAAAACACCTTTGAAAAAAATGAATAGGTCTATTCATTCGCTGACTCTATTTCATGCATGGCATTAACCATTGCCTTAAAGCATTCTGCTGCGTTCTCACTATTCGCTGCGGATTGTTTTTGTTCTTCCATAAATCGGGTAGGAGAGGACCAATAGGTCTGCATCATACCCAAATAATGCGAGGCCATTTCAGGCGTGGAATTGTTTTTGAAATCCCTCAACAATTCCGCCTGTGCCACTGCAACCTTTGGTTTTCGCCAGGGACAGCTTATGACATCAAAACCCTTCATTGCAAAAAGGGCCGCTGTTGGGTAGGCTTTTTCATAATGCCAATCGCAGATGACCACTGATCTAGGAATCATATCAATGGCTCGGGAGGTATTGTTCATAGAAGCTTCCCACATTCCAATGCCGGTGACTGCACCATCGATTAATCGGTCACCCCAAATCCATAAGCGGGCATTTCTTTTGCTTAAATGATCACTAATTTTTGTCAATTCACCTGCGAACAATGCAGCGGGGTCCAATCCTTTACATCGAGGACAGTTCCCATCGGCCAAATAGAAAACCTCGTCCATACCGGCATGAAAGGCATCTGCTTCGAAAACATCCAATATTTCATCGACTAAATCAAATACTACTTTATGCACCTTAGGATGTAAAGGGCAATAACTTTTACAATATAGACCTTCTTCATTTGGCCAAACATATTCTTTTGGTAACTTGATATGCGGCGTTTCATCGAACTCTGGATAAACCTCCAATAAATTTGTATGTTCAGAGTGCCAACTTTGATGTCCGAGCAAATTTACCTGTGGTATAATATTAATATTTAATTCTTTACATACACTTACCAAATGTTTTACTTGAAGCTTTGTCAAAGGATTTTCATCACGTAATTCAGGTCTTGATTCATAGGCGTAATTATAATCTACGCGTAGAACCAAGGTGTTGATACCGTTAGGAGCAAGGTCATTTCTTATAAAATCGACGAATTCCTCGACCTTATCAGAGGAGGGCGCGGATATACAAAATCCTTTAACCTTAAAGAATTCCTGTGCTATACCGGAATTGTAGGCAATTAAAAGTATAAAGGCCAATAATAATCGTTTCATAAGCTGTTGGTTTTACCTTAAAATTACCAAAAAGAAATGTGCTTTTTAATTTTAGCCTAAAGTTTTAAGGAGAACCCCTTTTTCTGCAACCAACCTGTAAAAATAACGATCAGCAAGGCAAAACAAAATGAACCTACTAATCCCACTATACCTTCATTTAAGAAATAAGGTAATTCAATACCTGTTAAGTTACGAATAGGGTAGGTGAAATAGGGTATTAAATAACAAGTCAAGGTCGCTGTACCGGCAGGGATAATGATTTTTGCCCAGGACTTTTGTTTTTTTATATCTACTATATAATAAAGTATTACGAAAGCCAAAAATCCTATTCCCGTACATACCGTAAGCCAAGAAGGCGTTCCGGGTACTTTTGATATACCCCAAAAATGCCTTGTTGCCAAGGCAATCACGATATTGATAACACCTAAAGTCGTGAGGCTAAGCAAAGCCCTGGAAATACCAAACTTGGATAACCTTCGGAACAAGACTGAAGCTATAATACCGGCTGTGGTAAATGCAGGTATTGTCCCTGAATACCAGACTGAGAAATAAGATAAAGAATTTGGTAGATTATCCAAAATACCGATTGCATCACCAATTGAAAGTAAATTGAACAAGAGCCATAAAAAAATCAATAGGAACAGGTTACCCTTCGTAAATAAATAGGTCAAGGCATTAATAGCGTATGCCCAACCTATAAGTCCAAGAATGCCCCACCACTGGGGTTTCATAATAGCTTCGCCATCCGAGCCACCTCGATACATATATACAAGAAAGACCAAAATCCCCCATCCCAATGACTGTAAAACCACATGCCATTTCTTGGGTACAGGGCTTTTTCCCCATTGTGTCCATACCAGGGAAACCGCTAGTGCCATTAGTAAACACCACAACCATTTGCCCAGTCCTATGGTTTCATGATGTGTTTCGTAGTTGACCATGAAGACCCCTATTATCAAAAGGGAGAATGATCTAATAGCAATGTGTTTTGCTAGATGGGCAATAGATTCTTTTTTTACAAGTCTGTTTTCAATGGCAAACGGAATACTCAATCCGACAATAAAAAGGAAAAGCGGAAAAATAACGTCTGAAAATCCAAGATAATCTTCATTAGGCTTTGCATGCATTAACCATTTTGGGGTATTGCTCAGGGTCCAGAAATCATTGACCCAAATCATCAATAGCATCGTTAATGCCCTTAGAATATCGATTGAGGCAATCCTGACCGTTTTTTGTTTCTCCAATATCCTAGTGGTTTAATGCCTTGGAAATTGCAGCTTCAGCCAAGGGTGCCATTACCTCGTAACCCATTTTGGTCGGGTGCACTTCATCATTCGCGTATTTTTTAGGAAGTCCATTGCGCTCATCAGCCATTGCTGAAAAATAATCCAAATAAATATGTCCATTTTGTTCCGCGTATTCTTTTAACATCTTGTTGAGTGCCACTATTTTTTCGGCAGGTTTCAAACCTGGTTTCCATGGATAATCGTAAGCTGGTAAAGTAGAGGAAATTACAACCTTAATACCATGGGCTTTAGCTAGCTCTGCCATAGATTTTATGTTATCGGCAATCATCGCCAAGGTTGACGGACCTGTGTTACCTGCAATATCATTGGTGCCTGCCAGTATGACAACAACTTTGGGCTGTAGCGCTATTACATCTTGACGAAAACGCAATAGCATCTGTGGAGTGGTCTGACCACTTATTCCCCGATTAACGTGCGGCTTACCATCAAAAAATTCAGGCATCGCACTTAGCCAACCAATGGTTATAGAATTCCCCATGAAAACAACCCTGTTTTCCTTGGCCTTTGGTAAGCCCAATTTAGCGTTGTCCGCCCTAAAATGTTCAAGATTCGCCCAATCCTGGCCGTAGGAAGTGGTAAGCATCATCATCGAAAACACAACTAGAAGTAACTTCATTGAATACAATTTATTAATCAATATCAAAAAAATAAAGATAACAATTTTGTTTTCGCAGTTAAACCCTGCTAAAGAAAAAGCCCCAACCAGTTTGGTTAGGGCTTCAATAAAAGTTTTAATTCTAGTTTATTCGCAATCCACATCTTCACCAGTGCTGTCCCAGCAATGCCAAAGTTCATCCTCAAAATGGGTTGGTGCCATTACTCGACCATTGAAATCGGTGCTGTTCCATTCTATGTTTACGTCAATAAAGTCTTCCCATTGTAAGTCATAGACGTGAACATTATAATACACATCATAATCACCTTCTTGTTTTCCGTATTCCAAGTAGCTACCTCTAAAAGGATCATCATTTTCCTCATCATTCAATTCACGTACCCATGAATATCTAATAC
>JAHHKH010000231.1 GCA_018679695.1 Maribacter sp. | reverse complement strand
CTGGAAGGCTATAATATTAAACAAGAATCATACGATTTTTATAAACGATGGATCGCACCTGAATTTCCAAGGTTTTTAATAATTGAAATACAGCATCCTACACCTTATTACGATGATTCGTATGCCGTTAATTCGGCCAGTCAAGGACCCTATGGAGATGCTATAACTTATGAGCTTATCCCGGAGATCGAAAGACAGTTTAGGGGTATGGGCGAAGGATGGTCACGCTTTCTCTATGGCGGTTCAACAGGAGGTTGGGAGGCCTTGGCTGTTCAGGTCAAATACCCTGGGGAATACAACGGTTGTTTTGCTGCTTGCCCGGACCCTATTGATTTTAGGGCCTATTGTCTTACCAATATTTACGAAGATCGGAATGCCTATTATTATGATAGTGAACATAAACAACTCGAAGTACCCTCCCATCGAAATTATCTTGGACAAATACAATCCACTTTAAGGTCAGGCAATCATTTGGAACTGGTTTTGGGTGATAAGTCTAGATCGGGCCAACAATGGGACATTTGGGAGGCGACCTATTCACCCCAAGGAAAGGATGGATATCCTGTTCGACTTTGGGATAAAATGACAGGGGATATTGATCATAAGGTTGCGGAGTACTGGAAGGAGAATTATGATTTACGCTATATTCTAGAAAGGGACTGGGATAAGTTAGGGGATAATCTAAAAGGTAAGATCCATATTTACTGTGGCGATATGGACAATTATTATCTGAATAATGCAGTGTATTTAATGGAAGATTTTTTAGAAAGTACTTCAGACCCCTATTATGACGGTGAGGTAGCCTATGGGGATAGGGATGAGCATTGTTGGAACGGTGACCCCGATCAACCCAATGCCATTAGTAGATTGCGTTATAACACGATGTATGTTCCTAAGATCATGAAGCGGATAGCCGAAAGTGCACCTAAAGGGGCCGATTTGACCAGTTGGAGATATAAATAGCCATATGAAGAATACAACGAATAAAGTATCATGGGTAGTTTTTGTGGTCCTCGCCTTAGCAGTAGGGCTATACCCACTTACTTACTTTTTCGTTGATCGGAAATTTGGACTTTTAGCCTCAAAATCAAATGAACTACTAGCTGATACAATGTGGAATATTGGTTTCTATGGGCATATCTTATTAGGAGGTCTCGCCCTCTTCATCGGATGGGCCCAATTCAGTAAAAAGTTAAGAACGGCAAATTTAAAAGTACATCGGAATGTCGGTAAGCTATATATCATTGCTGTATTGATCAGCGGGATTTGTGGAATTTCTATTGCCTTCGAAGCTACAGGCGGTCTAATCGCATCATTGGGATTCATTGGCCTAGGAACAATTTGGCTTTTCACAACATTAAGGGCGTACCTTGCCGTGCGTAATAAGGATATAACCCTGCACAAAGGATTTATGATCTATAGTTATGCCGCCTGTTTTGCCGCGGTAACACTGCGTATTTGGCTTCCACTATTGAATATTGTTCTTGATGATTTTGTGCTTGCTTATCGCATCGTTGCCTGGCTATGTTGGCTTCCCAATATGGTTTTTGCCTATTTCTGGGTAAAACGAAGAGGATTCGCCATTGGTTGACAGTTTCCTATTGGAAAGCATGAGCATTCTTTGCTTTAATTCCATTGATAAGTCTGACTTCATTTTATTAACTTGTAAATTCTTTATTTGATGAAAAAACAAAAGGGTTTATTATGAAAAAAGCAGTGATTTCACTCTTCATGGTCTTAGGTTTCCTCTTTATATGTAATGCGCAAACGGGCAAGGTCTATGACAATCTTACCATGACCAGCAAAATCTTGAAAGGGGAGCGCAAATATGCGGTTTATCTACCACCCGATTATGAAACATCCCAGCGGAGCTATCCCGTGATGTATTTGTTGCACGGGGCTACCGATGATCATACCGGTTGGGTGCAGTTCGGAGAGGTTTTGCGAATCACCGATGAGGCCATTCGAAATGGCAGCGCCACATCGATGGTCATTATAATGCCTGATGCAGATACCGGTCGAATGGGTTATTTCAATGCCGGTGATTGGAAGTATGAGGATTTCTTTTTTGAGGAATTCATGCCACATGTAGAAAGGAAATATCGTATCAAAAGTGAAAAAAGATATCGGGCAGTAGCCGGTCTTTCCATGGGGGGAGGAGGTTCTTTTATGTATGCTTTGCATCGCCCTGAATTATTTTCTTCAGCATGTCCCTTGAGTGCCTATGTGGGTCCATTGACCATGAAAGAACTTGAAGAACGTATGGCTTGGTACAAAGAAGAGTATACCCAAGAAGAATTGAAGGATTATTTTGAAAATCACAATGCCATTAAATTAATTGAAAGCATGCCTGTGGATAAGGTCAAATCGGTACGGTGGTATATAGATTGTGGTGATGATGATTTTTTGTTTGAAGGCAACAGCTTGGTTCATATTGCAATGAAAAAGAAAGAGATACTCCACGAATACCGAGTTCGGGAGGGAAGTCATAGTTGGACCTACTGGAGGGAGTCCTTACCAAAAGTCCTTGAATTTGTCTCACAGGCCTTTCATCAGTATTAAATCTAAAAATGAACACGAAAAGATTAATCGTTCAGGTAATAGCTGCAATACTTTTGTATGTTATCATTTCCTTGATATTGGAAAAAGAATATACAAATGCAATAATTCTACGTGAAATTATCGAAGGTCTTATTTTTGGTCTATTGTATGGCCTATTTATCTGGTTTAGGGAAAAATGGAAAAATCGGGAATAATCTTAGCGTACTTTTTTAACGCTATCGACAAATTATTGGATTCCCCTATATAGGTAATTACTTGGCAAACAATTGCCCCATATCCTTAAAAGCCTTGAATTCCAATGCGTTTCCTGCAGGATCTAAAAAGAACATGGTTGCTTGTTCGCCAACAAGTCCTTCAAATCGGATATAAGGCTCAATGATAAATTCCACTCCCTTTGATTTCAGTTCTTCTGAAAATATCCTGAAGGTATCCCAAGGGAGGACAACTCCATAATGCGGAACTGGGACGTTCTTTCCATCCACTGGATTGGTATGTAATTCTTCAGTTGTTTTTGGTTTGTAATGAATAACCAATTGATGTCCGAACAGATTAAAATCTACCCAGTGTTCGCTGCTGCGGCCTTCCTCGCAATTGAGGATTTCACGATAGAATTTGCGACATTCGGCCAAATTATGAACGGGTATGGCTATATGGAAGGGAGACACGTTTTGCATTCTTGATTCTTTACGCTAAAATTAGACTATTTCTATGATTTTAAGAAGTCCATAATATGAAGATTCACTTTATTTTGATGCATGGAATGTCCAAGTCCCTTGGTTTTGAGGAAAGAACTGTTCTCCCATGCGGCATGAACGCTTTCAGACGCACTGAATGGAGCGATCGTATCTTCCTCATCATGGATGACAAGCCCTTTTTTTGGCAAATGGCCTTTGAATTCCGAAGTCGAGAATTCATGAATTCTAAAATCAAATAAAGATTTGAAAAGGTCATCCAAACCGCTGAGAACAGTGTTGTTGAAGCTCAGCATTTGTTGATAATGCACTATAATGTCTTTGAGTCTTGATGGCGATCCTATAGTCACGATCTTTTCGATTTCTGCGTTCGGATATTTTTCCTGATGGTACAAGGTATTCATGCCTCCAACAGAATGGCCAATTAAGATTTTTGGTTTAAAGGTGTCAACTACAACTTTTGTACATTCGGTATATAAAGGCATATTCAAGATAGTACCTGTTGAATACCCATGTGCGGGGGCGTCAAAGGCAACTATATTGTAATTTTCCTTTTTTAGGAAAGTAATCAGGTTGCGCCATCGAAATGCATTGCTCTCCCACCCGTGTAAAAGCAAGATCGTTTCGTTATCACCTGGCCAATGGTAGGTTTGTATCTCCTCACCTCCTGCCCATAATCTATGGCTTTTCGCCTCTTCCAAAAAATCGTACTGTTCAGGTCTTACCCTGCCTTTTCTAGGTGTACAGAAGAGGGTAAATGCTTTTTCGGCTGCTTTTCTTTTCGATAGGGTCGACAGGAAATTAAAATAAGTACCGTAAACCAATGGAAGATAGGTGTTAATTACTTTTTTCATGAATTATCAGTTACTTTTAGTAACTTAGTGTTTATTTAATACTAAAATAAATAATTTTTAAGTAATTCAAAAGGGGTATAAAAAAGGACACAAGGTATACAAATGGAAACTATTACTGAGAATCAGAAGATTAAGGTTGCAAAAAAAATTAAAAAAATGTTCGGCCATATTGATCGGAGAACTATTGAATATTGTCCCATTAGGGATGTGATGGCATTGGCATCCGATAAGTGGAGTATTTTGATTTTCCTCTACCTGGGCTATTATCCTGTGCTGAGGTTCAACAAGCTAAAAAAACATATCTATGATATCTCCAATAAAGTGCTGAGTGAACGCTTAAAGATGTTGGAGGGTGATGGTTACATTTCTAGAAAGTTATATGCCGAAGTGCCTATTCGGGTTGAATATAGTTTAACTGATTTTGGACATTCCTATTTAAAGAAATTATTGGAACTGGCGGAGTGGGCTGAAAAACATAAGGGTGAGATTCTCGCCAATAGGAAGGATTATAATCGAGTTGTATAAAAATCTATATAATGCAATAGGGTCAATCAGCGACGCGATTCCAAATATCCAAATAGATTTTCCAAATATTGGCTTCCTTCTTCCATATTATTACATATTTGCCTTTCCATTGGACTATTGATCCATTCGGATTTTTTGTTTTTCCCATATAATAGCCATAGTCGTAAGCGTAATTACCAATAAACTTAATTTCCAAAGGTTCAATTTTATGATCTACTATTTTGGTGTCCTTGGGAAGGATCCATTTCTTTTTTATTGCCTCTCGACCTTCAATGATAGTGGTGTTATTTGGAAATATTTTGCCATCTGTGGTATAGGAATTGGCTAACCTATCGTAATCCCCATCCATATATGCCTTCGAAAAAGTTGCTATGGCTTCCAGTATTTTCAATTTTTCAGTGCCTTCATTCCCGGTCTTTCTTTTTTTACATGCTATTTTCCAAGTGGGAAACGAAAAGGTTTCATCTGTATTTACCCATTCTCCCAGCCAGTCAAAACCGTTTTCATCAATATTCGAGAAAGTTATTTTATAAAATCCGTCCATGCCATTAGGGGCTTTTTGCTCATTGTACAGTACAATATCCCCTTCATGGTTCTTCTTTCCTTCCCAAGCGGGCAAACGATTTGAAGGGGTACGGGAATTATAATAATGAACATACCAAAGTGAGCTATCGGCAATGAATTGTCGTATACTTCCCGAATGACTTCCATCGGCTTTTAGGGTTTCATCTTGAATCGCCATTCCGTTCATTATATATTTAAAGCGCCACATCATATCAACTGGTTCAGCCCATGTTCTATCTGGGTTACGCGAAGTTGATTTACAGTCGCATTCAACAATTAATGGGGAATAATCAAGTATCTGTTGTGGAGCTTCAGGATTTGGAAGGCCATATGGATGATCCGTGGTAGGTTCATATTCATATTGCGAATAGGAATAATAAATAGTACAGAATAAGATGAAGAGAATATAAGTCTTTTTCATGAAGAGGTGATTTATTATATCAAAATACCAAACCCATCCGCTTTGCAAGAATAATTAGGAAGAAATTAACTCCATTCTACATCGTTCCGAGCACTAATGTTCCCAACCAACCATTAAGTATTTGATTTTGGCATCGTCTGGAACCTGCACTGCATCAATAGTTGGACTTGATACATATCTAAGGCTAGCAGGTAATTCGCTTTTATCGATTGTAAAATAAACATCACTGTCTTTTACGAAGATTACAATGTTGTTTATCGAGGTCACTATTTTTTGGATTGAATATTTTTCTTTTATGTCCTTGAAGGTACTATTAAGCCCTATCCCTTTCTCTGTTTTGAATCTAGGATCGTTCACCCTTACATTCTGCACTTTAGGAATGCTATCTGAATTTGGGGTTAGGGTCAGTAGATGACTTCCCCCTTTTTCATAGATATTTATACTTCTGGCGCCAAAACCCAATGCCAGTTTCATGGTATCCTTAACAATGGAATCTTGTTCATAAATGATATTTAAATCCCTGATAAGACTAATTTTATCCAGTTTACCAACTTTTGTGTTGGAAATCAAAAAAGTAGTGTCTTTTTCTTTGGTACATTGCGCCATTAGCGTCACGACAAAGATGGCGATAAAAGCAGTAATCTTCCTCATATTTATTATCGCATTACCTTTTTCAATACTCCAAGAACCCCGCGAATAAATGTTGCAGACGTCAATACTTTGATAACAGGGTTTTGACGTGTGCTTCTACGAGTTGAAGATCTTGTTCTACTTGTGGGTTTATTTCTTTCTTTCTCAGCTTCTTTTTCTGCTTTTTCTATTTTTTCATTGAGTATTTCGTATGCACTTTCCCTATCGATTATCTCATTGTACTTACCAACCAATTCAGAGTTCTTGATGACCGATTTTAACTCACCATCGGTAAGCACATCCATTCTACTCATAGGGGCCCTTAAGAGAGTAGCGGCCAATGGGGTCGGTCGTCCTTTTTCATCCAATGCGGAGATCAATGCCTCTCCAATACCCAAAGAAGTAAGTACTTCCTTGGTGTCATAATATTTTGAAATAGGGTAGTTCTCCGCAGTAAGTTTAATGGCCTTTCGGTCCCTAGCTGTAAAGGCGCGTAAGGCATGCTGTACTTTAAGGCCCAATTGTGCCAAGACCTCATTGGGAACATCGGTTGGATTCTGTGTAACAAAATAAAGACCAATACCTTTTGAACGAATTAGTTTTACTATACTTTCAATTTGATCTAACAACGCCCTTGATGCTTCCTTGAAGATTAAATGGGCTTCATCAATGAACAATACCAGCTCAGGTTTATCACTGTCCCCTTGTTCAGGGAATGTGGAATATATTTCGGCCAAAAGGCTTAACATAAATGTAGAGAACAGTTTTGGGCGATCCTGAATATCGGTTAATCGGATAATATTTATATAGCCGCGACCATTTTCATCAATCCTGGTCAAATCATCGACCTCAAATGATTTTTCCCCAAAGAACAATTCTGCACCTTGTTGCTCCATTTCAATAATCTTTCTCAAAATGGTGCCGGTTGAACTTGTGGAAATTCGACCGTAGTCTTTCGTGAATTCCTTTTTACCAGCCCCGGTTGCATATTGCAATACCTTTTTAAAGTCCTTTAGATCCAATAACGGTAATTTATTATCATCACAATATTTGAATACTACGGCAACAATCCCTTCCTGTGTCTCTGACAAGTCCAATATCCTTGATAGCAGGACCGGACCAAATTCTGAAACAGTAGCCCTTAATTTTACTCCATCCTGTTCTGAAAGTGAAAGAATCTCAACGGGAAAACTCTTGGGTTCGAACGGAATTCCTATTTTTTCATGGCGTTCATCAATTTTTGGATGCCCCGGACTAGGTTCAGCTATTCCACTCAGATCTCCTTTTAGATCCATCAGTAGTACCGGAATTCCCTTATCCGATAAATTCTCAGCAATGACCTGAAGTGTTTTGGTCTTACCTGTTCCGGTTGCCCCGGCAATCAATCCATGACGGTTCAACGTTTTAAGGGGCACTTTTACAAGAGCGTTGGTTACGGCCTCACCATTGAGCATTGCAGCGCCCATAGTTATAAAATCACCTTTGGTCGTATATCCTTTTTCTATATGTGCAAAGAATTCGTCTTTGGTACTCATGAGGTCTAATTTTTCATAAAAATAGGGCATTTTTAGGCAACAATAAAACGATAAGTTAGTACTATCTTTGCCGAATGGTAACTGAGGATGTTTTAGCATTGGTGAACAAGGGATTGATGCTTCCATTAATGGAAGAATTCTATACAATTCAAGGTGAGGGCTATCATAAAGGAACAGCGGCTTACTTTATTCGTGTTGGAGGTTGTGATGTAGGTTGTCATTGGTGTGATGTCAAGGAAAGTTGGAATGCCGAAACGCATCCACCTACCTATATTGATAGTATTGTTACCAATGCCGTGGCCAGTTCAGATACGATTGTAGTGACCGGTGGGGAACCTTTAACATGGGATATGGGCCCTTTGACCACAGCATTGAAGGATAAAAATGTGCAAACCCATATCGAAACCTCGGGGGCTTATGAACTTACTGGCAACTGGGACTGGATTTGCCTATCGCCAAAGAAAAATAAACTTCCAATTTGTGAAATATATAAGGTCGCCAATGAACTAAAAATCATTGTATACAATAAACATGACCTTGCTTTTGCCGAAGAAGAAGCAGCAAAAGTAAACAGGGATTGTATATTATACTTACAGCCTGAGTGGAGTGTGCGCGAAAAGATCATTCCCCTGATCGTGGACTATGTTATGGAAAACCCCAAATGGAAAGTATCGCTGCAAACCCATAAGTATTTGAATATTCCTTAGGTTAGTCAGCAATCAGCAGCAAGTTTTTGGCATTGATTTTAGGATTTTACTTGCCACCATTGGCTTGAAGATCCAAAATACACTCAGGACCTAAGCCCGGAGCTTCAGCGATTCCTTTAGAAGCCCTATTTTCAAGCATTTTTTTCATTCCTGCCCCAAACTGTAATTCTGCTCTCATAAGGCATTCTTCAACATTGCAATGGTTTTCGGCATCTACATCTTCATGGGCGTTAACCGGAGTTGAACCTAGGTCGACCAGTCCCAATAAATGCCCAAATTCGTGGTTTAAGGTTGCGGTTTCGACATCACCCACGGAAACTAAATTACTTTTGCTTGCCAAGGTGCGAATCGTATCTTCATAAATGACCATTGAGGTGTTCAAGTACACTGCTCCCAAAGTGACCAAATCCTCTTCCTCCTTATCGTCTTCAGATGGCGCATCGGCGAAATAAATATAAATGGCTAAGGTGCTGCCATCATTATAAACTGTTCTATTCTCTTTCTCCAAATCAAAAATCTCTTCCAAAGTCAATTTTTCCTCATTTGGGGAAGGCAATTCCTGATATACGATGTCTATTTCCTGTTTGAAGGAGTGTAGGCTTAGGAATGACATAAAATTGGTCATTGCCGATGCAGTAGGTCTGAAACCTTCTACATAGGCAATTTCTATTTGCAGTTTATCAAAAGTATTATTTGAAAGAATTTCGTTGGCAGAATCCCCGGTAGTCTTTAAATTGGCTGATTTGTCAACCGAAATCGGTTGTGGATTACCATCATCCGAGTTTTTTGAACAGCCTATTGCAATACTCAAAAACAAAAGGATTACTAACAAAAATCGATTATTCATAGCTTCTCTATTAGAATGTAATGCAATAACGCAAAAAACGTGCCTACTAGTATTAATTGATCGTTAATCTGGCTAAATAGTCGTAATGATTCCCCTCACTTACAAGTTCACATCGTAATTCGCTATCGTATGCGGCATTTTGCAAGGTGTTAAAATCCAAATATAACCAAGAAAAAGGATAGCTTTTCTCCCGCTTATATTCCATTATGAATTCCACATCGCCATAATAGCTTTTGGAATCAGGAATCCAGTACCCTCTATCTTCATCGGAATCGAACATATAGATTATATCACTTGAATCCAATAGAATTTGTCCGTTTCTATTCAAAAGTGTTTTGAAATGGTCTAAATAAACCTTCAGAAATTCGAGCTTTCCGACTATCCCAATACCGTTCATGACCAATAATAGCGTATCGAACTTTTGATTTTTAAAGTCTAGGATCGAACAGTTTTTTGTGGATCTCACACCTCTGAGTGAACAAGTTTCAATAGCGCCTATGGAACTGTCCAAGGCAGTTACCGATAATCCTTTATTTTGTAGGTAAAGACTATGACTTCCAGCTCCACATCCGATATCCAGGACGTTTCCCTTACATAGTTGCAATGCTTTTTTTTCAATTTGTGGCATCTCATCATAAGTTCTGAAAAGATAGGGTACAGGTATGATATCCTCTTCATCCATCGAGGAAAAAGTCATAATATCTTCAATATACTCTCCCTTTTGGTAATCCAATAAGGCATTGCCGAAAATATCCATTGGCTTATAATTCGTACTTTGCATTTAAAAGTGGGGTTTTTACCCATTCAAAAAAACTGAAAATGCATCACTTTAAGAAATTTATAGTTTGTTTTTTATTTATTCCTTTGGTGTTTACGGCACAAGAATCAAACTATGTCAAAGACATTGCAGATTATTTGGATAATAATGCTAGTATGAAACAATATGAGTATGCCTATGATGCACTATTGAAAATGTTGGGTAGTAGCTATCCAAAAAATGATAGGAATGCACAAGGGTGGGAGTATTTGGACAACGGTAAAGAAAAGGCTTTGGATGAGATCAAAAAGAAGCTGATTCCCATATACATGGCTAATTTCACCCATGATGAAATAAAACATATGTCAGCATTCTATGCCTCTGAAACAGGGCTACAGTTGATAAATGATCGTTCCAAGTTGACAGAAACCCAGAAAGAAGAGCTTATTACATTTTATAATTCAACAACTGGACAGAAAATCATAAATAAGCAAGAAGTACTTGTCAAAGAAATTGGAATGGTTTCTGAAAGTTGGAGCCGGGACTTGTATGAAACTTCATTAAGTTTACTCCAATATGAATGAGGTTTTAAGGCAACTGCCCACGAAGGCCAAAGAGAAACATGGTGCTAATAGGAGATTCTTCAGCAAATTAAAAAAAAGACCACCGAAACACTTGGATTATCTAATGCAAGAATTGCATGATGACGAATTTCAAAGAACCGATTGTCTTGCCTGCGCGAATTGTTGTAAGACTACCGGACCTCTTTTCACTACCAATGATATTGAGCGAATTTCGAAACATTTTCGAATGAAACCTCAAAGATTTATTGAACAATTCTTACGAATCGATGAGGAAAATGACCATGTTCTTCAGGAAGTGCCATGTACTTTTTTGGATGTTGACAACCATTGTTCTATTTATGGTGTAAGACCTAAGGCCTGTAGCGAATTTCCGCATACCAACCGAAAGAAATTCCATCAAATTAGTAATCTCACCTTGAAAAATGTGGCTATCTGTCCTGCTGCCTTCAATATTGTGGAGACCATGAAAAAGAAATTGCCATCTTACTTATAAAGTAGGTACTTGGACCTGATTTTCCTGAAATTCTCCAAATCAGCTTGCCAAGTCGCCTTAATCGCTTGCTCCGATAGGCCTTTTTCTATCTGACGTTGTAGCTTCTCTGTCCCAGCATGTTTGGTGAATCCACTTGTATTGAAAACCTTTGTTTTATCCTGGGCATTCGCATAGGCATCTATAAGCCATTTTAGGGAAACTTCACTCATTCTGGAAATTTTGGATAAATCCTTTCCAAAGCAGACCTTTCCATTTTCCTTGGGTTTTTTTGAACCAAAGTTTGGTCTGGGCCAATAGCGAAAGCTATATTGGGTACTGTCTAGGAATGATGCCCCATAGCGTTGAAATTGGAATTCTGTTCCCCTTCCTGCATTAATATTGGTGCCTTCAAATAATCCAAGACTTGGATATAGGTTTATTGCAGTATCATTCGGGAGATTGGGAGAAGGTCTAATATTAAGACTATATGGCAAATCGTGCTTGTAATTTGCTAAGGGAATAACCGTTAAATTGGCCCTGGATTTATTTTCTAACCAGCCTTCTTCATTGATCATATGCGCGTATTCCCCTATGGTCATGCCATATACCAATGGT
>JAHHKH010000226.1 GCA_018679695.1 Maribacter sp. | reverse complement strand
GACTAGGCGTTTACCATAACCTAAAGATGTCGCGTTACTCGGCATTTGAAGATAAACCCGCTTATCGCGAACTATTTAAGGAAATAGAAGAAAATACCCACCGAATGCGTGCGGAGGTGATTGAATTTCTAAAGAAGGAGGGCGACTGGAATACCGCCTGGAACAGTTACCCAGAATCCCAGAATCGGGATGTTGTGATGAAATGATTTGAATACGCTTCGATTTAAGTAAAAGGATTACTCGCTTCGCTCGTGTTCCTTACAGCACTCCCTCCTTAGGCGGGCAGGCGTGCTGAAAATCAAAATAGACGTCAATTCTGCAAGCCCGGATATTATTGAATGTTGTTCATTCACACTAGTACATCGCTTCATTAGGTTGAGTCTATTTTGCCTTGATGACCCTAATTGTATTTGGTTTGCGAAAAGTATTTCGGCCTTTATGTCTTAACTAAAGCAGAACGAAACCGCCCTATAAAAGAGCCCGGTTATTTTAGATAATATTTATGATTATTAATGCCCTGAAAAATCTTTATGATGGGTAGTTTAGCAGGATTAAATAATTGTACATGATCTTGGATCTACTTTTGGCCATTCTTTGGAGTATTTCGCCTTTTGGCGAGGCCAAGGTCGGTATTCCCTACGGTATATTAAACGGACTAAACAGCTATGTGGTCTTTTTTTCGTGTTTCTTGGCTAATTTGATGGTCTTCCCGATCATGATGTTTTTTTTGGAAAGAATAAACAAGTATCTCATGCCTTGGCGGTTTTACAAGAAATCAGCAATTTTTGTGGCCAAAAGGGCGAAAAAAGGTTCGAGCAGAAGCATTCAACGTTTTGGTTTTTTGGGGCTGATGGTGTTCGTGATGTTACCCATACCTGGCACAGGGGTCTATGCAGGCAGTATTGCGGCCTATGTCTTAAAAATCGAAAAACAGAAAGCCTTTTTGGCCAACGCCATTGGTATTTTCTTTTCCTCGCTGATTATCTTGACTGCTACTTTGCTTTCAATGAAGCAGGTGTAGTGTTAATTTAAGCGAGTTGTATCTTTACCCCAATTGTTTTGATGAAAACCTATATGAATCATTAGTTGCAAACAATGGACGAAAGATTATCCCGCATAGTGTATGATTACCTCTTAAAAACGGGTATAGGCGAAACGGCTGCGACCTACCTCAACCTGCTTATTTTATTGATAAGCGCATTGGTTTTGGCATGGCTACTCGATGTGATTGTGTGGAAAATACTCCGCGTCACTTCGGTGCGGGTAGCCAGACGATCAAAGACCAATTTCGATAATTTTTTAGTGGCGCATCAGGTGCCGCGCTATCTGGCTCATATTGCACCGCTTTTGTTATTATTTGAACTGGTCCCGGTTGCCTTTATCGGTTTCGACTATGGTGGAGGTATCGCCATGAATATACTACGAATTGCTTTCGTGCTATTAACCCTAACCATCGTAAAACGAGTTTTTAGAAGCGTAAACCAATACTTAAAGACAAAGCCCAAGTTTCGCGATAAGCCGCTAGACAGCTACATTCAAGTCTTTATGATCTTTGCTTGGGTCATTGGTATTTTGACCATTTTCGCCATTATCACAGAGGTTCAAATCTGGAAATTCTTTACCGCCCTTGGTGCGGGATCCGCAATTATATTATTGATATTCAAAGATTCCATTTTGGGTCTCGTAGCCAGTATTCAGGTGAGTATCAACGATATGGTGCGAATCGGCGACTGGATTACCTTCGAAAAATATGGCGCCGATGGAGATGTTGTCGAAATAACATTGGCCACGGTTAAAGTGCAGAATTTTGACAAGACCATCACTACCATTCCTACCTATGCGCTGATTTCCGATTCCTTTAAAAATTGGCGGGGAATGCAAGAATCGGGTGGCAGGCGAATCAAAAGGGCCTTGATCATTAGTCAAAAAAGCATACGTTTTCTTACCGATGAAGATGTAGAACGTCTCAAAAAAATAGGGCTTATACAATCCTATCTTCTGGATAGAAGCGAAAAAATAAATGCCCATAACAAAAAGAACGAGATCGATAAGACATTGGCCGTCAACGGACGTAATCTTACGAATATTGGAGTATTCAGAAAATACGTGCAGGAATACCTTGAAAACCACCCCGCCGTGAACAAGGGCATGACCTTAATGGTGCGCCAATTAGCACCTTCGCCACAGGGCATTCCTTTGGAAATCTATGCTTTTAGTGCAGACAAACGTTGGGAAAATTACGAATACATCATGGCCGATATCTTCGACCACCTTTTAGCAGCATTACCATATTTTGATCATGAGGTATTTGAACTGCCCACTTCATTGACGGGAGATATAAAACAATAAACCCCAAGGGGCATATCAAGATCACGCTGACCTATTTTCTACTGGCAGCATTACTGGGGGTAGTCCTTCGGTTTTTTTACACATCAGAAATTCCCATAACTTACAAGTATTTTGTACATATGCATTCACACATAGCCTTGTTAGGGTTTTTATATCTTGCACTAAAAGACCTTGTTTTGTGTTGAAATTGGGCTAGAAATAGTTTAATTCTATTTTAAGAATTGCAAGTGAGATCCTAAATTGCAATTCTTGTAAAAGGATTACTCGCTTCGCTCGTGATCCTGACAGCATTCCCCCCCCCCTAAGGCGGGCAGGCGTGATTAAAAATCAAAAAAGGCGCAAAATAAAAATGGAAGGGATTACCTACGGTGATCCTTGGCGCTCCCCTTTGCAAACCTGTCTGCCGCCAGGCAGGTACCAAA
>JAHHKH010000403.1 GCA_018679695.1 Maribacter sp. | reverse complement strand
TTTTTAAACTCGGCGAAAAAATCATTCAGCACACCTTTTTTACCTAAATACTTAATTCGAAAAGTTTCGATCGCCTCCTTTGAATCGGCTGTAAAATTTTCAACTTCCGCGATATGTTCCCTTATCTTTTCGATCATGTTCTTAGCTAAGAGGACAAATTTATAACTTTAAGTGAAGTATTGGGTACAAGAAGGCCATAAAAAACCGCGCCTTTATCGAAGACGCGGTACACTTTACATTTTGTAAACGTTCAATGTTTGTTGTTCACATGTTCTTTTATCCATTTGACGCATTCCTTGAAAGTGTCGAATATATGTTCCTCAGGGATAAAATCGGGTATAATATCAATCCGTTCCATCATATATCGAGGCTGTCTTAACAAGTTAACAAAAAGTACGGTTATATTCTTTTTGTTCAACTCCTGTAAAACATCCTCCATTGCATAGAGTCCTGATTGATCCATATATTGCATACGACCCAATCGAATGATCACATAGGATGCGGTACTGGGTATCTGATCGGCCAACGCTTGGAATTCACTGGTGGTTCCAAAGAACAGAGGTCCTTTGATGTGTTTAATGAATACTTCTTCCTCAAATTTCTTTGGAAAATCGGCCTCATCGGCCCAAGCTTTTTCTTTATCCAAAGATTTGACATCAGACCTTTCTCCTGTGAGATCTCCCATTTTTTTCATGAACATCAAGGAGGCAATAACCAAACCTATACCAACCGCATAGACCAAGTTCCAGAACGTTGAAAGCACCAACACGACTAACATGACTATCACCTCTGAACTTAGTTTTAAGGGACCTAGTCTGATATCTTTCGGCAGGTTGGGAATCGCCTTAAGGCCCTTATAATCCATAACGGCAATTCCTACGGTAATTAGAATCCCAGCTAAAACTGCAGCAGGAATCTGTGAAGCGATAGGACCCATGGCAAGTAGTATTACCAGCAATAGAATACCTGCAATCATTCCAGAAAGTCTGGTCTTTCCACCGGAATTGATGTTGACCACGGTTCTAATAGTTGCACCTGCCCCGGGAATACCACCAAATATACTGGCAATCGTATTTCCAATGCCCTGACCGATTAACTCTTGATTGGGCTTGTGTTTTGTTTTGGTCATGTTATCTGCAACAACCGATGTCAAAAGCGAATCTATTGCTCCCAATAACGCTAGGGTTAATGCAGTGAAAATAAAGGGTGTAATGGTCCCGAAATTAAAGCTTGTGAAAATCTCTAAATTTGGCATTGGAAATCCTTCAGGGATTTTTTCAATGGTTCGATAATCCAAACCAAATCCATAGGCAACCCCAGACACCAAGATCAAGGCAACTAAGGTACTGGGTACCGCAGTGGTGATACGCTTGAACCCGTAGATTATAAAAATGGTTGCCAAGGCTAAGCCCAACTCCAACCAATTGATATTTTTCAACGCCCTAGGAAATACTTTTATTGCTCCCATTACACCTGAGGCATCCTTGGCCGCCAATGTTTTGGACTCTTCCATTATTGCAGAAGTGGTGACTTCGTTGGCCCTTGCGATGGTTTCCTTAAAATTTTCCAATACCAGAATTCCTTCACCAGCTTCTTCCCTAAGAATATTTTCTAATATCAGTTCTTCCGCTTGGGGTTTAAAGGGTGCTACCCAGGCTTCATCCTCTTTTGGGTAATAGCCCATGGCCGGTAATATTTGCGTGATTAGGATTATGACGCCGATGGCCGTCATAAAACCTGAAACCACTGGATAGGGAATGTACCTAATGTACCTACCTATACCAATTAGTCCCAAACCTATTTGCATTAAGCCAGCTAATAAAAAGACAGTCAGAATTGCCGGAAGTGCTTTTTCTACACTACCGTCATAGACAGCAATAATACCTGCGATTACAACCATACTTACCGCGGTCATTGGAGCTGTCGGACCTGAAATTTGGGTATTTGTACCGCCAAATAGTGCAGCAAAAAAGCTAATGAAGATGGCACCGTAAAGTCCGGCACTTGGCCCTAATCCTGAACTTACCCCAAAGGCCAGTGCCAGTGGCAAGGCTACAATTCCTGCTGTAATGCCCCCTAGGAGGTCACCCCTAAAATGGGCAAATAAGTTTTTCATAAATTGGTTTTTGTTAACTTTGGTTTAGAGATGAATTTTATAAATGTCATCTAACTTGGAGGCATCTTCCATCGATACTTCCAAGTCATTGGCAATACCGGTTTTAATATCATATACCCAACCATGTAGGTACAAATTCTGTCCGTTTTTCCAGGCACTCTGGACAATTGAAGTTTTGGCCAAATCGACTATTTGCTCTTGAACATTCAATTCTACCAATCGGTTCCATCGGGCATTTTCATCTTCGATAGAATCTACTTCCGTTTTGTACTTATTGTAAATATCCTTGATATGGCGAATCCATTTACCCACAAAACCAACAGTGCTATGGCCCATGGCAGCTTTTACACCACCGCAACCATAATGGCCACAGACTATAATATGCCTGACTTTTAGTGCATTTACAGCATATTCAAGCACACTGAGCATGTTAATGTCTGTATGAATAACCATATTAGCGATGTTCCTATGGGTGAAAACCTCACCAGGCTCGGCACCTATTATCTCACTTGAGGGCACTCGACTATCGGCACAGCCTATCCACAATAATGGTGGAGTTTGTCCTTTGGCCATTTTGTCAAAATAGTGTGGATTTTTTTCAAGCTTTGAAGCAGCCCATTCCCTGTTTTTTCTTAAAATATCCTTGTAGTATAGCATAATCTTATGTTTATGATTTAAAGGTCTTTGTTTTATCTGAAATCAGAAGTGTTTTAAGAGAAAACCTTTGATTATTATATTAAGTGCATTTCGCTCAAAATAATAAAATTTTAGCGGATATTTTAAAAAAAATCAGAAATCCTTGAGCAATTCAATAGAAGTGCTTTTGACCCATCCGGTCTTTCCGTCAGCAATGCGGATTTTATTCCATTCATTCAATTCGTCAAGAACATGCACCTTGGTCCCTTCATGCAGAACGAAAATGGGTTCACTTCTATTATTGGGTTCTGCCTTGATTTTGACTTCGCTATCGAAAATTATGGCAGGTCGATCAGCCCTAAAGTCCTTATATTGAATAAATGCAAATACCACTGTTAAAATAGAAATGAAAAGTGATACAAGACTACCAATGAATGCAATTCGCTTCTTGGTCGCGTATTTAAAATAATAGAAGGCAATGTATAGTAGCACAAAAAGAATCATGAAAACGACAGCGGTATAACTCCATTGATCAAAAGTCATAATACCGGTTATGGTCTTATATATTTTGGCCAACCCAGTCTCAGGTATTATTTCAATAGCATCCAAAGTCATATTTTGGGCATACGAAAGATTGTTCATGATTTCGGGATCATTCGGGGATAACAAAAGCGCTTTCTCGTAATTGTAGATGCTTGGGGCTATCTGGTTTAATTTATAATGGGCATTACCAAGATTGAAATAAAGCTCTGCCGAATGTTGGCCATTTTCCAAAATTTCTGAATAGAATTCAATGGCTTTTTGGTAGTCCCCATCATTATACGAATCCGTGGCCTTACTGAAGAGAGTTTCATTTTGGGCATTTCCAACGAAAGCGGTGATAATTATAATTAGGGCTAGTAATTTTTTCATGGTCTATAATTGTTTGTCCAAATAGGAGATAACCTCGCTGGCCTTGTCATAATCCTGGTGCATTTGAACATCTGAAAATGGACTATATCTAGCCATTTCGCAATTCTTCAATAAAGCTACAAAACCATCTTTTGTTGTTTCATCCACCTTTCTTTCATTCAATAAAACCGCTATTTTATCTTTGCTGAATTCTGAAGTCTCTATCTTCAACTTTGCTTTCAAATAATTGTGCAATGCTTTCTCCAAAGCCACATAAAATGCATCTTTTTGACCAAGGGTCTTTTTCGCTTTCGATAAGTATTTCCTCGCCAGTTTATTGGCTCTTTTAATCTTATTGCCTTCAACATCAAGAGCAATGGCCTCTCGTTTTTTTCGGAATAAAACTGCCAGCGGTATTAGAATCAAGGGGAGTAACCACCAAAGATAAAACCATTTGGAGCCAAAAAAATAGTTAGTTCCGATAGCCGTTAAATTGGGCTTTAGCTTTATAAAGCTAAACTGTTTTCCTGTAGTAACGACCGATTGTTTTGAATTGGTCGTGCTACCACTAGGTACTGCCGAGGTATTTGTTGGACCTTCAAGTACATTGATCAAAATTTCCTCGGAATTGACCGTATAGTATTTTTCTGTCTTGGGATTGAAATAACTAAATGCTATGCTTGGCATGGGGTACTTGCCCTTAAATGCAGGGACGATGGTATAACTATCGCTTATATTGCCTCGCATGCCTGCCAATGTTGTTCGAACGTTTTCATTGTGTTCGGGATCATACACTTCCAACGAACTGGGTAATTCCGGGGTAGGTAATTGGAACAATTTCAAGTTTCCCTTACCACTGACCTCCACAATGGCTTGTAGCGATTCAGAAGCATTCAGACTGGTTTTGGTTGTGGAGACGGTAAAATCGAATTCACCAACTGCACCACCAAAATTTATTGGTTTGCCTGCTGACGGTAAATCCTTAACGTTAATCGTTCGTTTACCCGCGGATACCGTTTTATTGGTTTGGGTATAAATTCTTCCGCCAAAGAAATCACGTTTGTTAGTTGGCACATCCACGCTCACATCAAGCGACAGGGGCTCAATATCCAGATCACCGGATTTTTGAGGGTAGAGTACTACCCTTTTAAGAATTACATAGCGGTAGGCCTTGCCCTTGTAAGTACCATTTTCCGCATTCAACCGCTGCACAGGTATATCCTGGCTCCAAAAGTTATTGTACTTAGGATTATCCAAGGGGCGATAATTTGTAACCCGGATTGAAGGACTAACATAGAGTTTGTAGACCACGCTTATTTCTTCATTCAAATAGGGGTTGGTTTTTGAGACTTCTGCTACCAGGTGAAGATTGTCATCGGCAAAATCATCTACGGTCATCTGACCATTCGGCTTTTCTACAGCGGCTGTAACTTCAACTTTCTTAGCCAATGACTTGTACGTCTTACCATCAATTACAATAGAAGCTTGTTTTATATTAAAAGTGCCTCTGGCAGTCGGGGCCAAGGTGTACGAATAGGTTTTGGAATAGGAACGCACTCCATTGACCCATGAAGAACTTATGGCCTGGGAGGGTCCCATAAGAACGCGAAATCCCTCAAAGTCCGGAGGAACAAAATCATCACCATCCTTGTTCATCGTAAATTCAACACGCAACCTTTCATTGATACCCAGCTTTTCCTTGCTCAGCCTCATTTCAAAGGTGACATCTTCTTGCCCTTTCATTGTAAATGCAACGAATAGTATTGAAAACAAGGTTATGAAATGTTTGAAATTCATCTTAACTACCAATCCTTTTCATTTTTTACTTTGGCACCTTTAACTTTTTTGGCATCTATTTTTTCCTGTACTTTTTTCTCCTCGTTCTGCATGGCCTCTAGCAAATTTTGAATTTGCTGCTTGGACAGCTGATTGGGTCTAGGTTGTTGTTTCTGTTCCTGTGGTTTATCCCCTTGTTCAGGTTGTTTTTGTTCTTCTTCTTTCTGATCCCCATCACCTTCTTTATTATCCTCTTTCTTTTCCTCACCCTTGTCCCCTTCGTCACCTTCATCTTTTTTGTCACTTTCGTCCTGATCTTTTTTATCCTCCTTGTTGTCCCCGTCGTTCTTCTGATCTTGATCATTTTGATCCTGCTGGTCCTTATTATCGTCGTTCTTTTCTTGTTCTTCCTGTTCTTTCTTCAAAAGCTCTTTGGCAAGGGCCAGATTATAACGTGTTTCCTCATCTTTTGGATTATTCCGCAATGCCTCTTTATAGGCCTCAACCGCCTTTTCATACTGCTTTTGTTTCATGAACACGTTGCCCATATTATGATAGGCTTTGTGTTTATCGGGTTTTTCATTGGCTAGTTCCCCCGCCTGCTTAAATCGCCCGAAGGCTTCAGCATAGGTTTCTTTATTGTAATACGCATTTCCTAAATTATAGGGTGCAGCATTATTGTCCCCACTTTTTGAGATCGCTTTACGATAATCCACTTCGGCCGAAACAAAGTCATTCTCTGATAGGGACTTATTTCCCTCCCACGTAAGATTGGTAGATTCGTTCAATGCTTTTTCTTTCTGTTTGAGCTCTTCTTTGTCTTGTGCGAAAGAGGCAAATCCTACAAAGATCAGTATGGGTAAAAACTTGTTCATTTTATGCTGTTTCTCTGTTATTTTCATTAAAAAGATTCAATTTTTTAAGCCACTTGGTCTTTTTGTCCAAAATAAAAACATCTAAAAATAGAAATAAAAGCCCCGCTCCTAAAAACCACTGGAACTGATCCTTGTATTCTGCAAATTGCTTCGCCTCAAACTCGGTCTTATCCATTTGAAGCAAGATTTCCTTGATTAATTCCACGGCATCCCCGGTATTTGTACCATCAATATATTCGCCATTACCTTCACTGGCAATATCCTGCAATACTGCTTCATTGAGTTTTGAAATGACCACTTCACCTTGTCTATCTTTTTTAAGACTTTCTACAACACCATTTCTTTTAATAGGAATGGGAGCACCTTTACTTTTACCTACCCCAATAGTGAAAATTTGAATATCGGCTTCATTGGCATCCTCGACTGCTTCCAAGGTTGCACCTTCGGAGTGGTCCTCTCCATCTGAAATTATAAAAAGTACCCTATTGGTTTGTTCCTCATCATCATAATAAGTAGTCGCCAATTCAATAGCTTCATTTATAGCCGTGCCTTGGGAGGTAAGCATATCGGTATTCATATTCTGCAAAAACATTTTGGCAGCCCCGTAGTCTGTTGTTATTGGTAACTGCGGAAAAGCTTGGCCGGCATAGGCAATGATCCCAATACGGTCACTGGCAAGCTGATTGATTATCTCTGACACCAATCTTTTGGCCTTTTCCAAGCGATTTGGTGCTATGTCCTCGGCGAGCATACTTTTCGAAACATCGACGGCAAAAACAATGTCAACACCCTCCCGTTTTACTGTTTCCAATTTCGTGCCGATCTTTGGATTGACCAAGCCCAAGGTCAAAAATGAAATTCCAAGTAAAAAGAACATCAATTTAAGTGAGGATTTGAAACTCGATTTATTGGGGGTCAGTCTCTTCAGTAGTGATAAATCAGCGAATTTTTTCTGTGTTCGTTTTTTCCAGATCTGCAGGAACAGGAACAGCACCACTATCACCGGAATGATGGCGAGTAGGTAGAAGTATATTTTTTCGTCTAATTGAATCATGATCTATATAAAACTTCTGAACAGGGTATTGCGGAACAACCATTCCAATATGAGCAAAGCCCCCGCCAATAATACCCACGGTCGAAATTTTTCTTCGTATTTGTAATATTTGAATTCCTCTATTTCAGTTTTTTCAAGCTTATTGATTTCATCATAAATTGCTTCTAATTTTTCATTGTCAGTTGCCCTAAAATATTTGCCTCCAGTGGCATCGGCAATCTCTTGAAGCAATTTTTCATCAATCTCAACTTGGCGCATTCCATATCTAAAAGAACCGTCGGCATTGTAGGCAATTGGTGAAAGTGCATTGCCATTCGTGCCGAGCCCTATTGTGTATGATTTAATACCGTATTCAACAGCCAAGTCAGCGGCAGTTTGTGGCTCAATAAAGCCCGAATTATTCACGCCATCCGTTAACAGAATAATAATCTTGCTTATGGCTTTGCTTTCTTTTAGCCTGTTCACGGAAGTGGCCAATCCCATTCCTATAGCCGTACCATCATTCAATTGTCCATAGGTTATTTCACGTAGTGAGTTCAACACAATGGATTTATCACTGGTTATCGGAGTTTTGGTGAAAGCCTCACCAGCATAAGCCACAAGTCCAATCCTGTCATTAGGTCGTTGGCGAATAAAATCGGCCGCCACTTCCTTTAATGCTGAAAGACGATTGGGCTTTAAATCCCGCGCCAACATACTCGAAGAAACATCGATGGCCATTACAATATCAATACCCTTTGTGGTTTTGGTCCTTGTGGATATATCCTCGGTCTGGGGCCTTGCCATTGCGACAATTATAGCCGCCAATGCCAAGAGGCGAAAAACGGTTAACAATGGCTTTAGTTTAGGAAGGAGATTGCCAGAGGAGAAACCCTGCAAGCTTGAAATTTTTAGCGATGCTGATTGCTCATTGCGTTTAAAGACATACCATGCGATGGCCAGTGGAAGCAATAACAGCAACCAAAAAAACTCTGGATTAGCAAATGATATGTTTTCTAGCATCTATACTTCTGTTTTTACTTCAACCGTTGTTAACACGCGATCTATAATTTTCTGGGCGTATTCATCACCATCTTGCCAGGTCAATAATATTTGTTGCTGAAATCCTTTACCGCCGAAACTAAGAATTACATATTTTCCTTTGATCAATTCTCCAGTTTGGGGTAATTTGAACTTCCCACTACCATAGGTTTTTATTCCTTTCACCCCTGTTACCGTTACAAATTCCTCCTGTTTTGTAATTATATTTTTAGCACCTTTATCCTCAAAGTTTTTAAGGAGTTGCTCAATTGTCTTCTCAAATTCCGGTTCTGCAGGTTGGGTAAAAGTGGTAGAGGTCGTCGCTAAGGTCAGGAGTACCTTGTCATCATTGAACTTAAAGGATTGTAATTCCTTAATATTTGCTTTGGCCTCAACTGGAATTTTTATTTCTTGGCGGACCAACACTTCTGGGGTTTCCAGGTTTATTGGTGGATATCCATAGGAGCTTGCCACCCATTCACTTTCCAAAAGTTTTTTGGTCGGGTGCCCGGTCACCGTATCCCATACCCTGGTAGCACCATGGTAACTTATAAAGGCAACAGCGGAAATCAATAGAACACTAAAGGCCGATGCTCCTGCAATCATCCATTTTTTGCGTTGTTGTTTACGAGCTAATTCTTCCTGATATTCCTCTTGTGCCATTAATTCTTCCAAAGTGGGTTCAGGAATAGCCTCATGCGTTTTTACAACGATTTGCTCAACAGCTTTTCTATCTTGCTTTGCAACCGAGGTTGGTGGTTTTGATTTAGCGAATTTCACCAAATCAGCTGTTTGTAAAATGCTCCTGAACCGTTTTATGGTGTCATTGTCTAGCTCAAGCTCCCCAGCATCCTTCATCATTTCCAATTTAGTGATGAGCTCATCGGTCGTGCTTTCAAGGGCCGAAACATTGACATCTTCTTCAAGATAGGAACGAACAATATCAGTTAGTTCAGAATAGTATTGTTTGTATTCGTCCTGGATAAGGTATTTTGAATTATCAAGTTTTTTCAATTCCAACAAAGCACGGTCATAAGGAGGCAACAAGGCTTCTTTCTCTTCTTCGGTCATCGGTTTCCTGCGTATTACGAACCAATAAATGAGCCCGGCAATAACAGCCAAAACCCCTAGGATGACCACTAATGTTTGCCATAGTCCTGAACCGCTTTTTTCGACTTGGATCAAAGGTTTAATGTCATACATTTTCTGTGCAAGCGTATCAACGGGTACGGTTGCCACTCGAATTTGCAAGGAATCGGTGAAAAAGCCTTTCCCATTAATTTCAATACGTTGCGCAGGTAATTTATAGGCTCCTGAATCGAATTGGGTCAGGGCATAGGTTTTGAATAAAGTAATCCTATCTTTTTTAATTGTAGTGTCGGTTGCAAAGGCTTCAACGGTTTCCAAAGGGGAAAAGGTTTGTCCTTCGGGAAAGATGACCATGTCAGTTGAATCTACTTCAACGATAACCTTAAATTGCAATTGCTCTCCTATTTTAATGAAAGTGGTATCAACTTCTGATTTCACCATAGGAGTTGACTGGGCGCGAACCAAATAACCGCAGCCTAAAAGAAGCATAATAAAAAGGATGCGCCTAAAAAGCGTAACCCCATTTTTCATATTCAACTTATCATTGATCATCATCAACCTCTTCTTTTAAAATATCCCAACAACTTCTTCACATAACTTTCATCGACCCTACAGCTTAGTACCCCACAACCCGATTTTGTAAAGGTTTCTTGAAAATAAGTGACCCTTTCCCGGTGATGTTTACCATAGGCCATCCGCACTTTTTTGGATTGGGTATTTATCAATCGAATGCCACCGGTTTCCGCATCTTGCATTTGTACCATGCCCAAATTGGGAATACTTTCCTCGCGCTCATCATAAACCCTAATCCCCGTTACATCATGTTTATTGCCCGTTATCTTTAATGTGCGTTCATAATCCTCTGCAATGAAGTCTGATAGTACGAATACAATCGCTTTTTTCTTCATTACATTGGTCAGATACTTCAAGGCTTCAGCAATATTTGTCTTATTGCTCTCGGGTTTAAATTCCAGTAGTTCACGAATAATTCTTAAAACATGGGTTTTTCCTTTTTTCGGAGGAATAAAAAGTTCCACTTCGTCTGAAAATAATATCAGTCCTACTTTATCATTGTTCTGCAAGGCCGAAAAGGCCAAAGTGGCCGATATTTCAGTGATTATTCCTTTTTTAAATTGATTTGTCGTGCCAAAAAGTTCAGAACCACTCACATCAACCATTAACATCATGGTTAATTCCCTTTCTTCTTCAAAGACTTTTACAAAGGGCTCATTATACCTGGCAGTTACATTCCAGTCAATGTTACGAACATCATCTCCAAATTGATATTGGCGTACTTCACTAAATGTCATACCCCGACCTTTGAACGTAGAATGGTATTCCCCTCCAAAAATATGATCGGACAGACGACGTGTCTTAATCTCGATCTTACGAACCTTTTTTAGTAATTCCTTGGTATCCATCGTATCAGTTGGCAGCAATTTGTTTACAGTACAGTTAACGAATTTTACGCCATAATTCTGCTTACTGTCAGCTGCCTACTAGTTTTAAGGCACTTCAATCTCATTAACAATTTTGTTAATGATGTCTTCAGAAGTAGTGTTCTCAGCTTCGGCTTCATAGGTAATGCCTATTCTGTGTCTCAGCACATCGTGCACTACAGCCCTGACATCTTCAGGGACCACATACCCCCTTCGCTTAATAAAAGCATAACACTTGGCTGCATTACCTAGATTAATACTACCACGAGGTGAGGCTCCAAAGCTAATTAGGGGTTTTAAATTCTCTAGGTTATATTTTTCAGGATAACGGGTTGCGAAAACAAGATCCAAAATGTATTTTTCAATCTTTTCATCCATGTATACCTCTCTTACTGCCTTTTGGGCACCTAAGATCTGCTTGGTCGTAACAACGGGATTTACTTCATCGAATGCACCTAAGAGATTCTGGCGCATAATCAATTGCTCCTCGTTCATTTTAGGATAGTCTATAACCGTTTTCAACATAAAGCGGTCTACCTGTGCCTCTGGTAAGGGGTACGTCCCTTCTTGCTCTACGGGATTCTGGGTCGCCATTACCAAAAATGGTTTGTCCAAGATAAAGGTTTCATCACCAATAGTCACTTGTTTTTCCTGCATTGCCTCTAAAAGGGCTGATTGTACCTTAGCAGGAGCCCTATTGATCTCATCTGCCAGGACGAAGTTGGCGAAAATAGGACCTTTCTTTATTGAAAAATCGTTTTCTTTAATATTGTAGAT
>JAHHKH010000182.1 GCA_018679695.1 Maribacter sp. | reverse complement strand
CATCACATCGTTTTAAAGCCTTTAACAGGTTCTTGGGTTGAATGGTAGAGGTATAGACCGTCTGCTTGAGGTTGGTTTGGATATTTCTAAGTTTGGTCAACGAATTATCAAAGACTTTTATATTGGCTCCAAGACCTATGGCAGATCTGGCCGCAAACTCACCTACCGTTCCAGCGCCAATGATGACCACTTCAACGGGCGGAACACCACTGATGTTCCCGAACATGAGTCCGTTACCTTGATTGGTCGCTGCCAAAAGCTCAGCGGCAATAAGCACCGAGGAAATCCCGGCAATCTCACTTAAGGAACGTACTGCAGGGTACTTCCCGTCCTCATCCCTAATGAATTCAAAAGCCACAGCGGTCAACCGTTTTTTGGCCATTTTCTCGAAATACTCCTTTTTTTGGGTTTTGATTTGAAGTGCGGAAATCACGGTTGCCTGGGGATTCATCATTTCGATTTCGGAGAGGGTAGGGGGCTCTACCTTTAAGATCAAGGGGCAACCAAAAACTTTTTTTGCATCTTTGGTCACTTCTGCCCCGGCATTGGTATAGTCAACATCTGAATAATGCGCGCCTTCCCCGGCACCGGCCTCAATGAGTACCCTATGGCCATGGGCCGTAATGGCGTTGACCGCATCGGGAGTTAAGCAGATCCGTTTTTCTTGGTATTGGTTCTCTTTGGGAATACCGATAAACAATTCCCCTTTTTGTTTTAATACCTCAAGGGTCTCTTCCTGTGGGAGCAATTGCTGGGTGCTGAATGGCGAGGTTGGTTGCTTCATATAAAGTACTCTATAATCGATGGTTACCGATTAAAAGTAAATTTACAATTTTAAAATGAAAACTGGAATTTGATAAAATCGGGAACAAATTCCTCCATGAAAAGCATTAGAATTTTAAATGGAGCCAACCTCTTAAGTTGTTTTGAAACCGTTTAAATTTACGTTCAATATTATTCGTTGAAAAGGCGGAGTTCAAGTAATCAGAAAATGACTGGTAGCCCAATTGCGGCTCGTCATCCTCTTGAATATGGTCTTGATTGGCTTCACGATCGCTCGGTAATTGGTTTTCTTCCGGATGATTTTTTTTAAAGGTTTTCAGTTCGGCATCCATGGCTTCCAGATCAATGCCGTGCACGTACTTGTCTACCAATTTAATCCGAACAAAATAGACAATAGGTATAATGATCATGCAAACAATAAGCAAGTAAAAAAGTTCATTTTCGTCCACTTTTAAAGATTCCTCATTAAAAATGGCATATAATTGAAATGCATACATGGCGATTGGAATTAGGATAATATGATACCACCAATGTTTGCAGGTAATAAACCAAATAATAAACAGGTACAGAGGTACTATTTTAGTGAAGTAATAGTAAAAAGCTGTTTGGACTGAAAAATAGCCGTTTTTGGTAAAAGTTAATCCAAAAAAATTCCACTCCTCCATGCTTTCACTAGGGGGGATAAATTTGTAGATATAAAAAAATATTGCTGAAAGGGCAATGAAAAGGCCAATAATCCCCTCAACTACCAACTTTCTTCTTACTCGCGCTGTATTCTTCTGCATGCCATTTGTTGAAAAAACTTCTCTTATTTAACCCCATTTTACTAAAAATATTGCATAAAAAAAGCAACTTAACAAGTAAGCTGCTGAAATAACAATAAAAAAGTTTTAGATTTTAACCCTTTTTTTCCGGAATCCTTAATTTATCTTTATCAATTCCTTCCTCATACAATTGATCTTCTTCCGCAGTGTTGTTGGGTTCACAAGATACCGCCATTAAGGTTATACATGCCAATAGGCCAAATACAAATCTCTTCATTTTCATCAAGTTTTAGTTAGATATCGGACAATAATACCGCTAAAGTAGAAAAAAAAAGAATACGAAAATACGTTTCACCGATAAAAATGTGTGTTTAATCGTGAAAATCCTACATTTTATCGAAGAATTTGTCGTTCATCGAAAAGCAGACAATAAAGATTAAGGGTAATTCGTTTGCCTGCGCCAGAAATTAGTGGTCAAAGGTAAGCTCTCGGGT
>JAHHKH010000180.1 GCA_018679695.1 Maribacter sp. | reverse complement strand
CAAGTACAGACCCCAGACATTTAAGGATGTTGTGGGGCAGCAGGCCATTACCAATACGCTGCTCAATGCCATTGAAAATAATCATTTGGCGCAGGCATTATTGTTTTGTGGCCCAAGAGGTGTAGGCAAGACTACTTGTGCCAGGATATTGGCCAAACAAATAAACCAAGATGGTACCGAGCGGGAAGATGAGGATTTTGCGTTCAATATTTTTGAATTGGATGCCGCTTCGAATAACTCTGTTGATGATATCAGGAATTTGATTGATCAGGTGCGCATACCCCCTCAAGTAGGTAAATACAAGGTTTATATCATTGATGAAGTACATATGCTCTCACAATCTGCTTTCAATGCCTTTCTAAAGACCTTGGAAGAGCCGCCAAAACATGCTATTTTTATTTTGGCCACGACCGAAAAGCATAAAATTATACCCACAATACTATCTCGCTGCCAAATATTCGATTTTAAACGAATTACGGTAAAAGATGCTTCAGAATACCTTAAATATATTGCAGAGAGCCAAGGAATCAAAGCCGATGATGATGCCTTGCATATTATAGCGCAAAAAGCTGATGGGGCAATGCGCGATGCATTATCAATATTTGATAGGGTAGTAAGTTTCTCGGGGAAAAACCTTACTCGAAAAGCGGTTACCGAAAACCTGAACGTTCTGGACTATGACACGTATTTTTCGGCAACTGATCTTATATTGAAACATGACATTCCTGGATTGTTGCTTTTGTTCAATAAAACATTGGCATTGGGCTTTGATGGACATCATTTCATAAGTGGACTTGCATCGCACTTTAGGGATTTAATGGTCTGTAAACATGAGGAGACCATTACCTTATTGGAAGTTGGGGATTCTGCCAAAAAGAACTATCTGGAGCAGTCCAAACAAACCTCCAATTCGTTCTTGTTACAAGCCTTGAATATTGCCAATGAATGTGACCTTAAATACAAGAACAGTAAAAATCAAAGGCTTTTGGTTGAGCTTTCTCTCATGAAATTGGCTTCGATTGATTTTGGGGCTGAAAAAAAAAATCCTGAATCAATAGCCTTGGCAAATGAAACCATTACGTTCATTGCGCCAGCAGCTTTTTACAGAAAAATAAATTCTGAAGTTCCAGAAAAACCGGTCAATAGTGAGGAATCGGTTCCCACAAGAGCAGCAGGAACTATCGAAATTGCTAAAAAAGAAGAAGAAGTCCTATTAACCGAGGCGGTTTCAGGAAATTCAACGCTTACTGCTGAACCTTTGACCTATGCGACGACACAAATGGGCACCCAAGAAAAGGTGATTGACAAACCCATAAGTATCACTCCACAAGTGAAGCGTGTTTCAGGCTTATCACTATCGAGTTTAAAAGCCAAGAAGGAGCATCAATTGAACAAGAAGGATGATTCAATTGATGAAAGTCAACTCCCGCGGGAAGCCTTTACCGAATCCGAAATGCAGAAGCAGTGGGAAGCTTTCGTTAATAAAATCGATTCGGATGGTCAAAAAATATTGGCCTCAAGCTTAAATACGGATGTTCCCAAATTAATGGATGAAACCACCATTTGGATTGAACTGCCCAATGCCACGATGAAAAAGGAGGTTGAGCGCGAGCAATATGGATTGTTGGAACATTTGCGAAATCAACTTAATAATCACTTCATAAGCTTAAAAATAACTGTAAATGAAGAAGTTGCAAAGAAATTTGCTTTTACCCCTGAGGAAAAATACCAAAAACTTAGGGATAAAAATCCAGCGATAGATCTTCTTCGGAAAACATTCGATTTAGACCTTTAATAGACCTACATAACGCACCCTTAGTGCAAAGGCTATCATCACTAGGGCTATAATCAGAAGTCCAAAAGCTTCCCTTGCCTCCTCAATATTTCTTATATCCCCTTGTCCTAAAGTAAAACCTTCGAACTTATCTGGGAAAAGATATAAGAAACCTACTATGTACAGTGCTCCAAGGAGAAAGAGCACTATGTACGAAATTCTGTTGAAGACAAATCCAATGGTCACAAAAGTTGCAACTCCGTAAATGAAAATCCAAAGTAAGGGATCCGGGTCATTATATTGGAGTACTGCCGAAACCGAAAACAAAATTGCGAATAGCCAACCTAATAACTTAAAAAATCGTTGCATAAAACAAATATAATATAACCTTCAAATTTTGAATCGATATGTAATCCTATTACTTTTGAATTTCAACTAAATAGAAATGCTCGGTCTTAAATTACCCACGGACCCTAGATGGGTCAATATTGTAGAAAAAAACATCGATGAAATATTAACGGACCATGCTTTTTGCGAACAAAAAGCCGCTAGTACGGCGATTTCATTAATCGTATCCTTTCCTGAGTATACAGAGCTTACCCAGGAGATGATAGCCCTTAGTCGAGAGGAAATGGGGCATTTTAAAATGGTTCACGATCGCATTATCGCAAGGGGACAAACCCTTGGTCGCTATCGAAAGGATGAATATGTCATTGAGTTGATGAAGTTCTTCCCTAAAGGGGGTAGTAGAGCCAATCAATTGGTACATCGTCTTTTATATGCTGCCTTGATTGAAGCACGCAGCTGTGAACGTTTCCGATTATTGTCAGAGCAGCTACAAGACAGGGAATTAGCAGAATTCTATCATAAACTTATGATAAGTGAAGCCGGCCATTATACGATGTTCTTGAAATTCGCACGGCAGTATGGAGAGCTGAAGGAAGTCGATAAAAAATGGCAAGACCTTCTTGACTACGAGGCTGAAATCATGAAAAATTTAGGGAAAAAAGAAACCGTTCACGGTTAATCCCAGGCTTTCAATTTGTTTACATAATAGTCGTACATCGCAAATTGCGAACGCA
>JAHHKH010000167.1 GCA_018679695.1 Maribacter sp. | reverse complement strand
TAAGTACTGGAAGTATCCACTGTAAGCCCAGAAAAATCATAAACATTGGTTGACGGATTGACAATACTGGTAACAAGACTGGTGACATCGGCATAGTACCCATGAAACGTGCGTGTGGTGAGTGTTGTCATATAGACAAGTTCCGCGTTGATCGTTGTACCTTCAAACGTAACCTGGGTGTCCATTGCCGCTCCTGAATGAGCCCAATATAAAATTGCCTTCTCTATTATACCTGTCGCAGGGATTGGTGAGGAAAGGGTATTTGAAGAACTAGTTCCGATGGCACAGGGATTTCCTGTATTCGGTGAGGTTCTTAGCGTACCCCCGGTGGAAGTATAATCCATATAGCCATCGAGCTCTTCGAACAAGGTCAAAGGTGTATTTCCCAAAACAACCTCATTATCCACGATTGTTCCTATGGCAGTATCCGATATGTTAACTGAACCATCTGAAACCGCTGTAAATTGAATAGTAAAGGTCTTGTCGCCGTCAAAAAGCGTATTATCTATAATAGGCACAGTAATCTGTTCGGTATCTCCAGTAGTACCGTTGAAACTTAGGGTACCCGAAGTTGAAGTATAATGGGTACCTGCCAATGCAGTACCATTGACGGTCTGATAATTTACCGTAAATGCGCTAGATGTGCTGGTTCCGATATGAGTTGCGGTAAATGATGCAGTTCCGTCATTTTCATTGACCGAAATATCATCTATCGAAATCGATGGCATGAAAGTAGCCGTAAACAGCACATTATCAACGAATATTGTTTCACTATTGCCCCAATTACCACTACCTGTTATAAATCTAATCGCCGAAGAAGAGGACATTTGCGCTGCTGTTAAATTATAATTCACAGATCCTGTTCCTGATAGGGTAGCCACAGTGCTAAAGGATGTACCATTATACAATTGTACCAGAATACTCTCATTACCACTTGTACGTTGATAATCAAGAGTAAGTGTTGCGCTAGTAGCCGACGACAAATCCAAAGTTCTGGTGATATATCTCGAATCCAAATTCTGGAATCGTAACCTACTCCCATTGATCTGAATTCGGCCATTGGCCGGATCTGTAGTTTCGTTAGTCTCAACCCAATTTCCAGAGAAATTCTGTGTTCCATTGTTATTGGAATATGAGACAGAACTAAAGTTATCCAAGTAGGTTTCCTGTGCCATTACCAAGAATCCTGGGAGTATAAGTAAAACAAATAGAATTGTCTTTTTTAAACTATGAATTTGCATTAATCCGATTAAATTTTCATAAAAATACCGTGATTACCATGTTCGGAGTAACTATTGTTGTATAACACCCAAATTATTAAGTGAACTGTACGAATCTTGATGTCTCGTGAAGTCCAGGGTGTGTATTTCGCCGATAACCTCCGTAAAAAACAGGCCTATTACGGATTTGTATAAATAAAAAAACACCCATTAAAATGGGTGTTTTATCGCGTATTTCATTTTTCTATTATTCCAAAATAATAAACTCTGATCTTCGATTGAATTCGTGTTCCTTAGCCGAACATCGTACCCCATTCGCACATTGGTTTATCAATCTTGTCTCCCCAAAACCTTCCCCTTTAAGCCTATCTTCAAATATGCCTTTCGATACCATATAATTTACAGTGGATTCCGCTCTCTTTTGGGAGAGCCATAGGTTATAGGCATCCGGTCCTCGACTATCGGTATGGGAATTTACCTTAATCTTAAGGCTTGGGTATTTTTCCATGGCGGCTATCACCTTTTGTACCTCTATTTCAGAATCTTTGCGAATGTTGTACCTGTCAAAATCAAAGTATATGGTGCTCAACTGTAATAATTTGGCCAGATCATCGCCATAACCTGCCGTGATCTTATCTCTTTCCAAATAGAAATCAATTATATTCGCTTTGCCTGCAGACTTAGCCAAATATTCTTCTGAAGGTACATAGCCTTCCATCAGGGCACGAACAAAATTACCTTTATTACAATCCAGCGATAAGCTATATTTGCCCTCCGAATCTGTAATTGTCGTTAATACCTCTTCATTGTTTTCGTCAATGACCTTCACCGTGGCACCCACTAAAACCTCATTCGAAATTTTATCCCTCACAGTACCGGAAACGGCTTGAACACAATCCAATTTTAATGGGGTGTTCTCAATGAAACCATAAATATCATCAGCTCCTTGACCCTTGGGTCTGTTGGAAGCAAAATAACCTTTTCGTGTATCTTCATTGAAAATAAAGGTAAAATCATCCATCCCACTATTAACGGGTTCACCCACATTTACAACAGCTCCATCATACTTACCAAATTTTACCTTTGTGGCAAAAATATCCAAACCACCAAGTCCCGGATGTCCATCGGAGCTGAAATACAAAATCTCCTCTGAAGTAATAAAGGGAAAAGTCTCCCTGGCTTTGGTATTAATATTATTCCCCAAATTTTCGGGTGTTCCAAAATTGCCTTCACTATCAATGGTAACCTTGAAAATATCGGACTCACCAAACGTACCGGGCATATCGGAGGCAAAATATAAGGTTTTCCCATCTTGACTGAGCGCCGGATGTGCAGTAGAGTACGAATCACTATTGAAAGGAAGCTCTTGGATATTGGACCAAACCCCATCAACTAAAGTCGCTTTGAATATTTTTAAACGAATGGTCCCTTTC
>JAHHKH010000166.1 GCA_018679695.1 Maribacter sp. | reverse complement strand
AAAGTACTTAAACTTACCCGTGCAATACGCGGTGTATTGTTACCGTTCACGAAAATCCATCGCCCATCCAATTCACCATTGGTCTGCGAAATATCGGGGTGGTGCAAATCATCCCAAGGCACGAATCCAAAGGAAGTATTCAACATCGGTTTGGTTTCTTCGGAATAACCATATCCCGAAGTCGGGAATTGTGAGAATACCGGGATTTCCTTGAACATCCGTCCTGAGGGAAGTCCGTATACCGTAAGGTTACCGCTATAGCCTCCTGATAGGAAAGCGTAATATTCATCTTGTTCGCCTGGTGCTACGTAGACTTTCTCAGCAGCACTGGAAGATAGTGCACCATTTGAAGATTTCTTGCCTTGATCACCACAACTTGTGAAGACCATTACAAGTCCTAAAAGGGCAAGCATTGAATATCTGATTTTTTTCATTGTATTTGTTTTATTTGTTTATTTGAGTTGATTTATTCTTCTGTTGGAGGTAACATGACCTTGTCTACCACATGTACAATTCCATTCCCCGCTTTTACACTTCCTAAAATTTTAGCACCTCCTACTAAAACATCATCACCTTCAACCACAATCATTACATTTTGATCATTAGCCTGTCCTAATTTTTTAAACTTTTTTAGAAAATCTTTAGAATAATTTCCAGGTGTCACATGATATTTCAAAATATTGGCCAACGCATCTTTGTTCTCTGGCTTTAATAAATTATCAACCGTTCCTTCAGGAAGGGCATCAAAAGCGGCATTGGTTGGTGCAAATACCATTAAAGGGCCGGCGTTTACCAAAGCATTTTCCAAATCTGCAGCTTGTACTGCCGCCACAAGTGTTGTATGATCCGGAGAACCAATAGCTATTTGCAATACATTAGGTGTTGATCCATCATCCTCGATAAAGGCCTGGCCTTGTTCTTTAGTTTCTTCCGTTGTTGTATCAGAAGTTGTGGTTTCGGTTTTGGCTTCGTTTTTACAACCGACAAACAAAATCAGCATAAAAAACGAACTAACAAGTACTCTTAATTTGGTTGTTGTTTTCATATGATTGTTAATTATAATGTTCTAAAATATTCCAGAACAGCCCTCGCCTGTTCTTCTGTAAGTCCTTGATTGGCCATGGGCGAACCATTGAATTCCATTAACAAGTCTTTCGCCAATGGGTCTTCCTTTACCATCTGATCAGGATTAAGAATCATGTTCATGACCCATTCAGGAGTTCTTCGCTCCAATATTTTATCAGGGGCAGGGCCAATGAACTTTTTACCAATTCTGTGGCAAGCCAAACACATTTGGTCATAGACTTCCTTTCCTTTGGCGGCCATGGCATCGTCAACAGCATCCAAGGTTAAAGAAGTAATTGGGCCTACGCCTTTGTTCGTTAAATCAATTCTTTCAGAAGCTTTGGTTTCAGAAGCCACAGGAGTTTCTGCTGCTTTTTCCGTGGTTGCCTTTCGTTTTACACTAAAACCCTCTTTTTTCTTTTCTTCCTTACCTCCACAACTTACCAGTAGCACCGAGAAAAGAAGAATTACACATTTAAACACTATTTTCATTATTATCTATTTTATGAATTATAGGGCAAAAATATAAGTGGTGAAGGTCTAAAAATATGATATAAGTCATATTTCGGATAAATATGTCTTTTTAATTTTATTTTTTAAAAACCAGGCAATTTAATGTTCTCGAATTCCTCTAAGTACGCCTTAAAAGCAGTTCTTTATCTCGCAGTAAATTCAGACGAGTCAACAAAAATAATGGCAAAAAACCTTAGTGAACCCATTAATGTTCCACAGGCCTATATTGCTAAATTATTACAGGAACTTTCCAGACATAATATTGTTTCCTCTACTCGTGGTCCTAATGGTGGATTTTACATAAACGATCAAAATAGGGAAACCCCATTGATCGATATTGTTAGTGTCATTGATGGTGAAAACAGATTAAACTCCTGCCTTTTAAGCCTTCAACATTGTAATAATGTAAAACCCTGTCCACTTCACCAATTCGCTGGTCCATTCAGGACAGATTTAATTAAAAGCCTTGAAAAGAAAACCATTGGCGATATGGCAAAAGACGTAAAATCAGGGAAATCATTCTTGCCTTTGTAAGCGAAATACCTTGCCTTCGTTCTGTAAAAAGTGTAACTTTCTCTAAGATATTCACCAAGAAAGAATACCGTACTATGAACAAGGGCAAAACCAGAAGGTCATTTCTAAAAAAAGCAACATTAGGTTCCGCTGCAATAACATCGGCTCCCTACATATTTGCTTCCTCATACCAGCAAAAATTTATGTTATCACGAGATTATCGCGATGAAATCTTTTCTTCCAATGACCAAGTAAACATTGGACTTATTGGGTCGGGAATCCAAGGAATTTATGATACCACAGCTGCTTTGAAAGTTGCTGGCGTTAAATTGGTTGCCGTTTGCGACCTTTATACAGGTAGATTGGATCGTGCAAAGGAACTTTGGGGGGGTAGTATTGCCGTTACAAGGGATTATCGTGAATTATTGGATCGGAAGGACATTGATGCCGTTATTGTGGCAACACCTGACCATTGGCATAAAAAAATCACGATCGATGCGATGAAGGCAGGAAAGGCGGTCTACTGCGAAAAGCCTATGGTACAACAATTCAACGAAGGCCATGAGATAATAAATGTACAAAATGAAACGGGTATGGTTTGCCAAGTAGGTAGTCAGGGAATGTCTTCTTTAGGCAATGAAAACGCCAAACAGTTGTACGAAGACGGTGCCATTGGTGAAATTGTGATGCTCGATTTTTATAATGATCGGTATTCCGCAGAAGGTGCGTGGCAATATCCGATTCCACCGGATGCGGACCCAAGCACAGTTGATTTCGATACCTTTTTGGGAAATGCACCAAAGGTACCTTACGAATTAAAGCGATTTTTCAGATGGCGAAACTATCAAGATTACGGGACTGGCGTTGCAGGTGATCTTTTCGTACATGCTTTTTCCACGCTTAACCACGTGATTGGCTCCCATGGTCCTAATAGGGCATTGGCGACCGGTGGACTTCGATATTGGAAAGACGGTCGTGACGTGCCCGATGTGAGTATAACACTATACGATTATCCTAAAACCGATTCCCATGCGGCCTTCAATGCTGCATTTCGTATTAATTTTATCGCTGGAAATGGCGGAGGTGGGGGTTTTAAACTTATCGGCACAGAAGGTGAAATGCAGGTTGGCCAAAACTCGGTAAAAGTAATCCGTTCAAAATTGGGTATGGTACCAGGAGGATATTCCATGATAGCCTATACCGAAGCTACCCAAGAAAAAATAAGGCAAGGATACGCCGCCCAAAAGTTAGAAACCAGGGCATCGGCACTTAATGTTGGCAATACCACCTGGGAAGCTTCGAAAGATTATAAAGGAGGCCATTATGATCATTTTTACAATTTCTTTCAGAGTATTCGAAATAAGAAATCCGTAATCCAAGACCCCACTTTTGGATTAAGGGCCGCTGGGGCTGCTTTACTCGCCAATGAAAGTTACTATCAAAAGAAACCGGTACATTGGGATCCTGATACCATGAAATTGTTATAAACCCGAATTATGAAGCGTACAACCTTTTTCCTTTACCTCCTGCTTTTGCCCTTCTTCGGCTATTCCCAATCTGCCCCCCTTAACATTGTGGTTATTGGAGCACATCCTGATGACTGTGATATTGACGCGGGTGGAACTGCTATCCTTTTTTCGAAAATGGGTCATAATGTAAAATTTGTTTCACTAACCAATGGTGATGCAGGTCATTATAACATGGGCGGTGGTGAGCTTGCTAAAGTCAGGATTGCCGAAGCAAAAGAGGCCGGAAAGAGATTTGGCGTTGAATACGTAGTCCTTGATAATCATGATGGTGAGTTAATGCCCACCTTGGCAAATAGATTAAAAATTATTCGTGAAATTCGAAAATCGGATGCAGATATCGTCATCGCCCCAAGACCAAATGATTATCACCCAGATCATAGATATACAGGAATACTTGTACAAGATGCTGCATTTATGGTCATAGTCCCCAATATAGCTCCAGAAGTTCCTGCGCTTAAAAAGAATCCTGTTTTTTTATATAGTGAAGATAATTTTCAAAAACCAAATTGGTTTGAACCAGATATTGCAATAAACATTGATTCTGTTTTTGACCAAAAGATATATGCAATGTCCGCACATGAATCGCAGTTCTTTGAATGGCTCCCTTGGCTATCTGACAGTTTGGACGATGTGCCCATCTTGGAAAAAGACCGATTGGAAATGCTTGCTAAATGGCGTTATAAGCCTCTGGATAAAAAAACAAGTGATTGTTTGGTAAAATGGTATGGTGAGAAAAAAGCATCAATGACCAAATATGCGGAAACATTTGAAATATGTGAATATGGTTCGCAACCATCATCCGAGGAAATCCGTAAATTATTTCCTATGATCCCAGAAACGACTGATTAGAACAAAAAAAGGGAAACCAATTCTGGTTTCCCCCTAAACATCAATTTAACATATAATAATTAACAACTAAATCTTAAATGTTACCACTGGTACATTTGAATGGTTAGCAATATCCTCGCCGATGCTGCCCATAAAGAAGTGGGACAGACCTTTTCTGCCATGGGTAGGTATGCCAATGATATCTGCATCGATTTTCTCACCATAACTAAGTATGCCCTTCTCAATATTATAATCATTAAAGATTTCTACTTCCATACCTACACCTGCCTTGTTCAAGAACTGCGAAATTTTTTTATGGGCATCCTTTGTGCTTAAAAAATCATCCCCAGGAGTATTGATATATACCAGATTTAATTCTGCCGAAAGCAATTCCGCAAAGTCTTTGGCTTTTTGAAATGCCAATAAACTCTCATCCTTAAAACCACAGGCGAACAAGAATTTATCTACTTTAAAGTCTTTATGTTCTTTCTTAATAACAAGTACTGGAATATCGGCATTACGAACCACTCGTTCTGCATTGGATCCCACAAAAATCTCCTTTAGACCATCGGTGCCATGGGAGCCCATGACAATCATATCGGCATCATTTTTTTTGGCTACATCATTGACCTCACTAAATACTTTAAAATGTTTAACAATAGGTGTGATTTTTATCCCTTTTAAGTACTCCTTACCCAAAAACTTGTTAAATCTTTTTTCTGCCAACTTAATCAAGAAAACGGTCTGTTCAGGATGAAACCCTTCCGAAGAAGTAACCATGGCTTGGTTTAATTCCAACATATGAAGGGCCAATATTTCGGCATCGTGTTCTTTCGCCAATGATGCGGCTACTTTTAACGCATAATCCGATTGTTCCGAAAAATCTATGGGCACAACTATTTTTTTCATGATGCAAGTTTTAAAGATTAATTAAAATTAAATTGTCATTGAAAATAACCTTGTTTCAGGCTCTTTTCTATGTAATAGAACGTCAAAGGCCATACAAATATTACGAATAAAAGGCCGGCCCTTCTCAGTAACCTTTAATTCATCTGTTCCAATTTCCACTATGCCGTCCCGTTCCATCTCCTTTAGTTTGTCTTTTACAACAGGTAGTTCGGCAAAATATTCATCTTTCTTTTTCCAAGAAGTGTTAAAACGACACATCAAATTCAGGATATGTTTCCTTATTTTTTGATCTTCCTCTGTCAAAATATGACCCCTATAGATCGGGATTATCATATTATCAACTAAATGCCTGTATTCCTCAATACTTTTGACATTTTGTGCGAAACTGTACCAGCTATCGCTTATACTGGAAGCACCCAATCCTATCATTAATTGGGTCTTTGAAGCAGTATAGCCCATAAAATTCCGATGTAGTTTTCCCGATACCATTGATTGGTACAAACTATCACTCTTTAAGGCAAAGTGATCCATCCCAATTTCTTCATAACCCACTTGTGACAAGAATTCCTTTCCCTTTTCGTATTGCTTTCTCTTATCCTTGGCAGTCGGTAAATCCTCATCTTTAAATCCTCTTTGACCGCTACCTTTTAACCAAGGAACATGGGCATAACTATAGAGTGCCAATCTATCGGGCATTAAGGATTTGGTCATAACTATGGTTTGTTCTACATGTCCCAGGGTTTGATGTGGTAGTCCGAAAATAAGGTCGTGCCCAACAGAGGTATACCCAATTTCACGAGCAATCCCCGTTACCTTTTTTACGTTTTCAAAAGGTTGAACCCGATGGATTGCTTTTTGTACTTTTTTACTAAAATCCTGTACCCCAAAACTAACCCTTCTGAAACCTACATCATACAAAGCTTGTAAATGCTCTTTTGTCGTGTTGTTTGGATGGCCCTCAAAACTAAATTCATGACCTTTTGCCCTTTTAGCAGACATAAAGATTCCATTTATCAGTATTGTCAGGTTTTCTGGCGAGAAAAATGTAGGAGTGCCACCACCAAGATGCAATTCTTTTATAATAGGTTTCGTTCCAAAAACATCACAATATAATTTCCACTCCTTTAAAACAGAATTGATATAGGGTGTTTCAACGTTATGCCTCTTTGTTATGCGTTTATGACAACCGCAAAAAGTACACATGCTTTCACAATAGGGTAAATGTATATACAGACTAATGCCCTCTTTTTCATTACTCTCGTCGAAACTTTTCTTAAGTGAGTTTTTCCATTTCTTCCCAGAGAAGGTCTCCAAATTCCAATAAGGCACCGTAGGATAACTTGTATATCTAGGTCCTGGAATATTATACTTCTGTACGAGGTTGCTCATGGACATGATTTGTATTAATACAAACATACAATCGTTAGGCCTTGCATAATATGACAATTATCAGTTTAGACTAATAAAGACATTGAATATGAACCCTTGATTACCTTTTCAAAACAATGGCAAATCAAGAATTTGGCACTATTGGTAAATTCATCATTTTCGTCGAATTAAGTCCATAAAATGGGAGGAAGATCAAAATTAGACCAAAATTTGAGCTTAAATCAACTATTTTTGCCCCATTAAAACACATAACATGATGACATTACTATTAATGGCCGCTGGAAGCGGAAGCCGATATGGAAAATTAAAACAGTTTGATGGCCTAGGGCCTAACGAGGAATTTTTAATGGAATTCAGCATATTTGACGCTCTGGAAAATGACTTTGACCATGTTGTTGCCATCACGAAAAAGGATAATGTCGCCTTTTTAAAAGATCATCTTTCGGCGAGACTTCCCAAAAAAATTAAATTGGATGTCATCGCACAAGAATTAATGGATATTCCTGAAGGTTGTAACTATATCGGGGAGCGACAAAAACCCTGGGGAACTGCACATGCTGTCTGGACAGCCCGAAATTTAATCAACAATCCGTTTGTGGTAATCAATGCGGATGACTATTACGGCAAAGGTGCATTCAAGAATGCCGCCAAGTTCATAAAGGATAAAGAATATAAGGATGCTTACGGGCTAGTCGGATACACTTTAAAGGATACTTTATCAGATCATGGATCAGTATCCCGAGGGGTTTGTGAGGCAGACGAGGAAAACACTTTACTATCTGTGGTTGAACGTACCCAGTTAACAAAAAAGGGCAGCGCTGTAGTTGATGAGGATTCCGGTGCCGAATATAAAGGAGATGAATTGGTTAGTATGAATTATTGGATTTGTAAACCCACCATTTTCAACGCTATTGAGCAAGATCTGAAAGCTTTCCTTCAAAAAGGTGAAAATTTAGAAAAGGGAGAAATTTATATCCCGTTTGTAATTCAGGAAATGGTACAGCGCAATGAGGTAGTGGTTAAGGTTGTTCCCTCTGGCGGCAAATGGTTCGGAGTCACCTATGCCAGCGATAGGGAAATGGCCGTGGCACAGTTACAGGAAACAACCGATAAAGGAGGATATCCATCCCCATTATGGAAGTAGTTCAATAAATTCGATGGGCACTAATAATAACGATGCTGCTTGTGCAATTCTACAATACTTTCGTGTTGAAAGAAAGAATTATGCCATAGAGGTCATCAACAACGGATTCATCAATGACACTTATTTAGTGTTGGTATCGAATGAACCTCAATATATTCTTCAACGTATTAATCATGGTGTTTTTAAGGATATTGATGGTTTAATGTCTAACCTTTTCCTGGCCCTTCAAGAATTGGACAGTGAGGATTATCGCAGGATCCGATTAATCAAAACTTCAACCAATAATCCCTATTTTAAGGATGAAAATGGCTATTGGCGGTTAATGACCTATATCGCCAAAAGTACCACTTACAATACAACCACAAATCCACAAATTGCCTTTGAGGCCGGTAGGATCATTGGTCGATTCCATCAACTAATGGAAAAAACCAATAGCGATGATTATGTTGACACCATTCCTGATTTCCATAATCTAAAACTTAGGGAAAAACAATTTGATAGGGCCAAACAAAATTCTGAAAGCAACAAACTGGAAAGTTCTAAAAAGGCAATTCTTTTTGCCGAGGAAACCTTACCTAAATTAAATAGCCTTAACCAAACAAAACTACCTGTTCGAATTTGCCATAATGATACGAAGCTTAACAACATCCTTTTCTCTGAAGAAACAGGGAAGGCCTTATGCCTAATTGACCTTGATACCTTAATGAAAGGATATTTCTTTTATGATTTTGGCGATGCCATTCGAACTATAGTGAATACAGCACCTGAGGATGAAAAGATATTGGACAGAATATCCTTTGATCGCAATCTTTTCGATGCTGTTATTGATGGTATAGCCTCAAATGGTCCATTATTAACACAGGAAGAGATAAGCACCCTTTCACTCGGAGCTGTATTTATGCCCTTCATCCATGGTCTACGTGCACTGACTGATTATCTGAACAACAATATATATTATAAAGTCTCCTATGAAAACCAGAATTTGGATCGTTGTTTGAGCCTATTTGATTTTACACAAAAAGCGTATAACCAAGTAGAATATATGAAAAATAAGGTGACCCAAAAATTACGCTAATCCAGAGCTAAGCCCATCCTATATGTATTGATTGACGATATTCTCGAGCATCTCCTGTTTTCCACTCTTCAATGGCAATTCCCCATTATCCCTCGCCAAATTATAAAGGTCTTCCAAGCGCAATTTACCATGCTCAAAATCCTTACCCTTCCCAGAATCGAATGAACTGTATCTGTTCTGTCTGAGCTTCCCATAATCCGAGGAAGAAATAATCTTATCGGCAGTCAACAAAGCACGTGCAAAAGTATCGACCCCCCCAATATGGGCATGGAACACATCGTCAAGATCCGTAGAGTTTCTTCTGATTTTAGCGTCAAAATTAATCCCACCTCCCTGCAAGCCTCCGGCAGCCAAGAATACCAACATCGCCTCAGTCGTTTCCAGGATATTGTTAGGAAACTGATCGGTGTCCCATCCGTTTTGGTAATCCCCTCGGTTCGCATCCAGACTACCAAGCATGTCGGCTTTGGCCGCAACTGCCATTTCATGTTGGAAGGTATGCTGCGCTAAGGTTGCATGATTAACCTCCACATTTATTTTGAAATCCTTCTCCAATCCATATTCCCTTAAAAAGCCTATTGCCGTTGCCGTATCAAAATCGTATTGATGTTTCATGGGTTCCATGGGTTTTGGCTCTATGAAGAAATTCCCTTTAAATCCTTGACCTCTTGCATAATCCCTGGCCATGGCCAAGAACTGCCCCATATGATCTAACTCACGTCCCATATCGGTATTCAATAAGGACATATACCCTTCACGACCACCCCAGAAGACATAGTTTTCACCATTCAAGGCTATTGTTGTGTCCAGGGCCAGTTTGATCTGACCCCCTGCCCTTGCCACTACGTCAAAATCAGGATTGGTCGCTGCACCGTTCATATATCTGGGATTGGAAAAACAATTTGCAGTACCCCAAAGAAGCTTGACGCCTGATGCCGCTTTCTTTTCTTTTATATACTCGGTAATGGTTGCCAGTCTTTTTTCGGATTCGGCAAAAGAAGGACCTTCTTGAATCAAATCGAAATCATGAAAACAGAAGTAATCAAAGCCCATTTTTGTGATGAACTCAAACGCGGCATCCGCTTTATCCTTCGCAGCCTGCAATGGATCTGAAGATCGGTCCCATTCAAAATCTTGCGTGCCGGGACCAAAAGGGTCGGATCCCTGACCACAGAAGGTGTGCCAATAGGCAATGGCAAACTTAAAATGTTCGCGCATTGTCTTCCCCGCTACCATTTGCCCAGGATTATAAAACTTGAACGCCAAAGGGTTGTCAGATTCCTTGCCCTCATATTTAATCTCCCCTATGCCCTTAAAATATTCCTTGTTTCCTATTAATGCCATGATAATTATTTATTTGTTAAGTACTAATTCCAGTTCGTTTTTCCAGTTTAAGTATGCTTTTTGATACGGTTCTTTATCCTTGAAGGGAATAAAGGTCTTTACATAGTCATTGTCCATTACATAAGACCCGAATTTCTTGAAATCACCGTCGTGCAATCCCGTGGCCCTGGCAGCACCAATAGCCCCTGTGGTGTTGTATATTTCTATCTCATGCCCGATCAATGTAGCAATAGTATTAGCAAATATCCCGGACCTGAACAAGTTGTCGTTGCCTACGCGCATTACATTGATTCCGATACCATCGGACTTAAGGATTTCCATCCCATAAACAAAAGAAAAGGCGATGCCTTCCAAAGCGGCCCTGCAAATATGGGCCTGACCATGATTGTTAAGATTGATGTTGACCAACCTTGAACCTATTTCCTTATTATTCAACATACGTTCGGCCCCGTTGCCAAAAGGTAGCATTACCACACCATTGGAACCCACTGGAATATCGGATGCCAAGGCATTCATCTCTTCATATGAATCCACAGCCAAATTATTCAATAACCACCGGTACTGAATACCTGCCCCATTGATACAAAGTAACTTCCCAATTCTTGCTGCCCCACCTTTTTGATAATTAACATGAGCAAAGTTATTAACACGCGAACTTTCCTTGACCGAAAGACTGTTGGTCACCGCATAAACCACACCCGAAGTACCCCCTGTGCCTGCAACCTCACCCGGATTGAATACATTCAATGAAAGGGCATTGTTGGGTTGGTCCCCTGCTCGATAAAAAATGGGTGTCCCGGTGGGAATCCCACTCTCCTTTTCCCCTTTTTCGCTTACCGTTGATTGTTTCCCGAAAGTCTCGACAATGTCCGGGACCATGGATTTTTCTATTCCGTAATAATCCAATAGAAAATCGGCTATAGTATCTTTCTTGAAATCCCAAAATACACCTTCGGACAGGCCTGATATCGTTGTATTGATCATATCTGAAAACCGATAGGCAATATAATCCCCAGGGAGCATGAACTTATGTATCTTACTAAAAATCTCCGGTTCATTGTCCTTGGCCCATTTTAATTTCGAAGCGGTGAAATTAGCCGGTGAATTCAAAAGATGGGTATTGCATTTATCCTTCCCCAAGGCCATAAACGCCTCATTACCAATCTCAACGGCACGGCTATCGCACCATATAATTGATTTTCGTAAAGGTTTACCCTCTTTATCAATTAAAACAAGGCCATGCATTTGATACGAAATCCCAATCCCCTTGATTTCCGATCCTTGGATATCGAAATCTGATATGACTTTGGAGATGGCCTTGCAAGAATGATTCCACCAATCATCGGCGTCCTGTTCCGCCCAACCGTTCTTCAAAGCCAGCATTTCCATCTCGGTTTCCGGCTCTTGAACCACACCAACACTCTTACCTGATGCTATTTCGACCAAGGCGGCTTTGATGGATGAACTACCAATATCCAGACCTAAATAATACATGTACGGAATATTTTATAATTGAAGGGTAGGTCTTTAAAATCCCCAACCCTTATAAATGTATTACAAACTCGGAATTAATCCATGCTTTTATACTGTTAATACGATTCATCAAAGCGCAAGATTATAGATTAGGTACCCATTAATCCCGTATATATTACTGAATTACAGGCGCTTACAAGATATCGTAATTTTACTATAACTTCTCGAAAACGCTTTCATATTATTTCTTTTTTGTCAACCAATACTTCTCTATTTCTTCCAACGTCTTCCCTTTGGTTTCCGGCATCACTTTTACCGCTATATAAATCGCTGGAATCATACATGCCGCAAAAAACCAGAATGTACCGTACGGCTTCAGGTTTTCCAAAAACCACGGGGTCATCTGACCCACAAAAGTATTTCCGACCCAAACGGCCATAGTAGCTATGGACATTGCCGCGCCACGAATTTTCAATGGATATATTTCCGATAACAATACCCAAAGTACTGGGCCAAAAGAGAATGCAAAACAGGCTATGAAAGTCAGTATGAAAGTCATTAACAGGTAAGTATTGTTCACTTCGGAATAGAACAGCAAGCCTACGATGATCAATGATATCATTATCCCAATAATACCATAGGTGAGTAAAGGTTTTCGTCCTAAATCGTCTATTTTCCAGAGGGCGATAAAAGTGAACAGCACATTTACAATACCTATGACCACTTGACCTCCGAGGGCCTCTCCAAGTTGCAAGCCTCCTTCTTCCAAAATTTTTGGACCATAATATATGATGGCGTTTATGCCGCTGATTTGGCTTAATAGGGCCAAGGAAATGCCTATGATCATAGCGACTTTGAAAGGTCCAGAAAAAACTGCCTTTATGCCCCCCGATTCTTTTAAAAGTACTTCTTCAACATTCCGAATCTCGGTATTGGCTACTTCTTCGGTTACAAAGCGAAGTAATATTTCTTTTGCCTGTTCTTTCTTGCCTTTCATGGTCAACCAGCGTGGGCTTTTGGGAATTGAAATAAGTAACAATAAAAATATCACTGCAGGGATGGTTTCGCTTCCGAGCATTGCGCGCCATACTTCGGAAACGAATACTTTATTTGTTAGTCCCACGCTATCGATCAGACTTTCTGATTTTGAATGGGCCAGCAAATAGGCATTCGCAAAATACGCAATCAAAATACCCAAGGTAATGGCCAATTGATATAGGGCAACCAACTTCCCTCGATTTTTCGCCGGGGCAATCTCAGAGATATACAGGGGCGATAACATTGATGCAATACCTACACCAATTCCCCCGAAAAGCCTATAGATGACCAATCCGTTGAACGAACCTGATAATGCACAACCTATTGCGGAAAGCGCAAAAAACAAGCCGGACATAATCAAGATGTTCTTACGACCATAGCCGTCACTTAGAATTCCAGCGATTGAAACCCCTAGAATAGTTCCCACAAGTGCGGAGCTCACATACCAGCCCTCCATAACCGTGCTAAGTTCAAACTGTGTTTTTACAAAACCAATGGTCCCTGATATGATAGCGGTGTCATATCCGAACAGAAAACCGCCCAGTGCAGCTATTAAGGCGAGAAAGGTCACATTGTTTTTCATGTTCAATATTGGTTGGTGTTCATTTCAAAAAATCACTTCTTAATATAACTCTAATGGTTTCCCAAGTTTTTCAACAAGATAAACCGAGTTTCATAATGCTCGATAAGTGTTGGTTTGGTCAATTGTTTCATTTCTTCGCCAAGTACATTTACTTCAATTGCTTGTGTTGCCCCAGTTTCGGCAAGCAAGCCAGGGATATCGAGAATGGCATGACC
>JAHHKH010000165.1 GCA_018679695.1 Maribacter sp. | reverse complement strand
ACCCCATTATGGGAGAGTGAAATTTCCCCAGGTTGGGGATAAGCACCCCCTCCGACAAGTGCAACATCTGTTACTCCCTACAATGTGGCGGTCTATTTTCTGTTTGTTTTACACTGATTTATAGTCTCTTGGATTAATTCAGTAAATTAGGGGATAGAATCAACCTTAACTTTTCATGATTGCCTTCTTACGTAAAATACGTCAGCAACTCCTTTCTCAAAATAAGGTGTCTAAATACCTTTTATATGCCATTGGGGAGATTGTATTGGTCGTTATTGGGATATTAATTGCTCTTTCAATTAACAATTGGAATGAAAATCAAAAACAATACCGATTAGAGATAAATTTACTAACCGAGATGAAGGAAAATCTCCTGATCGATCTTGAGGACATTCGTCATAATATTGAGGAAGACAGTGAAACAATGTATTCAAATAAATTGATTTTAAATCATATAGAGAATGGATTTCCTTACGAAGATTCATTATCAGTTCATTTTGGCAGATTACCCAGAACGTCAATCATGGTTGCAAATAATTCAGCATATGAAAATCTCAAATCTATCGGATTTAACCTTATAAGCAATGATTTATTAAGAAGGCGAATTACGAATCTTTATTCAGCAAGATATGAATACATTGATGATGTGCACATAGGTACGAATAATAAAATTATATGGGATCTATTGAATCCGATGCTTTTGAATATAATCGATTCTAAAGTTGTTCTAGAAGACGCTATTCCAACCGACTATGAAAGCCTCCAAAATAATGCTGAATTCAAAGAAGTCTTGAAGTGGCATATTTCTATAAAAGAGTTTGTTATAAATCTAAATAAAGATACTGAACTTGAAATTGCAGAAATTATAGAACTTATTAATAAAGAAATTAGAAGTAAGAGCTAGACAAAAACGAATGGCTATCACCTATATGCAATTACTACCTATCACCTACTCCATCCTATGTAAAGGAAGACCTACCACTACTTTTTAAATAATTTTTAAATACAAGTTCCAAATTCCAATAGAGTCGTTTTACAACAAAAATATGATTTGGTATTTGCTGCTTACGACTACCCCAACCATCCTTCTCGATCCAAACTGCGGTATTGAATGGCCTCACTAATGTGGTTTCCAGAAACCTCGGCCATATTTTCCAGATCAGCAATGGTCCTTGCTACTTTTAGGATTCGATCATAGGCTCTGGCAGAAAGGTTAAGGCGTTCCATGGCATTTTTTAAGAGTGCTTTGGACGCATCATGCAGAGAACAATGTTCCCTTATTTGTTTGGTGTTCATTTGGGCGTTGTAATGCACGTTCTCCAGCCCTTTAAATCGTTCTGTCTGAAGTTCCCGCGCTGCGGTTACCCTTTTGCGAATTTCAACACTGCCCTCCCCTTTTCGGTCCTCGGATAACTTCTCAAAAGGCACTGGGGTAACTTCTATATGAATATCAATGCGGTCCAATAAGGGTCCGGAAATCTTACCCAAATAGCGCTGCATCTCTGCTGGGGAAGAGGTCACTGGGGCATCAGGGTCATTGAAATATCCTCCAGGACTAGGGTTCATACTAGCTACCAACATAAAACTGCTGGGATAGGTAACGGTGAAACGAGCCCTTGAAATGGTAACTTCCCGATCTTCCAAAGGTTGTCGCATTACCTCAAGCACCCCTCGTTTAAATTCCGGAAGTTCGTCCAAAAACAAAACCCCATTATGGGAGAGTGAAATTTCCCCAGGTTGGGGATAAGCACCCCCTCCTACAAGTGCAACATCCGAAATGGTATGGTGGGGACTTCGAAAGGGCCGTTGGCTCATAAGCCCCATATTCTTGATCTTACCCACAACGGAATGAATTTTGGTGGTTTCCAAGGCTTCCTGCAGGGTCATAGGGGGCAATATTGAAGGCAAACGTTTGGCAAGCATGGTTTTACCGGCCCCCGGGGGACCGATCAGAATAATATTATGCCCACCAGCAGCGGCAATTTCCATACAACGCTTTATACTTTCCTGCCCTTTTACATCAGAAAAATCGAATTCAGGAAAATCAAGGTTTTTATAGAATTCTGCCCGTGTATCCACAATAGTCTGTTCCAAGGGTATGCCCGTATCAAAAAAGTCGATTACTTCTTTGATATTCGCAATGCCAAACACCTTTAAATCGGACACTATGGCCGCCTCTTTTGCATTGTCCTTGGGCAAGATAAATCCCTTGAACCCTTCTTCACGGGCCTTAATGGCAATTGGCAACGCGCCCTTTATAGGTTGCAAACTGCCGTCCAAGGAAAGTTCGCCCATGATAATATACTTTTCCAGGTTTTCGGACTGTATTTGACCGGAAGCGGTCAAAATTCCCAATGCGAGGGTCAAGTCATAGGCCGATCCTTCCTTGCGTAGGTCGGCCGGGGCCATATTTATGGTGATTTTTTTACCTGGGATTTTATACCCATTGTTCAATAAGGCGGCGGCAATACGATAGTTACTCTCTTTTATGGCATTATCGGGCAATCCCACCAAATGATAGCCAACCCCCCTATCGACATTGACCTCAACCGTTATCGTAGTGGCCTCGACCCCAAAAACAGCACTACCAAATACTTTTGTAAGCATACTATCCTGATTTCCAAGGCACAAAATAGGGCTTGACAATGCACAAATGCTGCAGTGAAGGTGCAGGCATAAATAATTTGTTCCAATACCATTAGTTGTACTACCTTAGTTTATATTAGTAGGAGTTCATCAATAACTATATCCCATTGTTGGCAAAAATGCACTACATAAAATAATGAATATGAAAAGTCTATTTGTATTGACAATGATGGCTCTAATTTTATCAAGTTGTGACCCCGTTTCAGATATGGAAGCAGATATTGAAAATTTAACATCTCAAACTCTAATTATTCAATTTATCGCGTCAGATGAAAGTTTAAGCAAAACCTTGCAAATACTTCCTAATGGAATTGAACTCTTTCAGGAAGGTTTTGATATTGGTAGCACTTTTCTTGAACCTTCACTTGTAGATTATGACTCTGTGGTTATTAAAAATCAAGCTGAACAGATTCTTAATGTGTACAAAGAAAATGACCCTGGAAAAAATATTTATAACATAGATGACCATTGGATAGCAAGCGAACCATCAAAAAGATTTTTTAAATACAAATATCAAATTGAGAGCGAGGATATTGAATAAGCACTTTTGCCAACAAAGAACTGAGCTAAAAAACAACCCTTTTTTATACTAATTTACTTCTGAAAATCCTTCGGGAATTTTCAGCTCGGTCTGTACCTGCCTGTTGGCGGGAGGCTTGCAAAGTTAAGTGCTAAACCACGCAACTACTACTAGCCGAGACCGTTGGTCTAATTAAGGAAACGAATCTTGTGCAATCAAGAAGTATTTTTTTGTCAAATTATTTTTAACTTTCCCGGCTAAAACAAAACTATAATAATGAAAAGAATATTACTGCTATCAATCATCGCCTTAATTTTTTTTGGTTGTAAGGATGACCAAAAAAAACAACAAGGTTCTATTGAAATGACTGAACCTAAAGGAGTTGAAAACATTGCTTATAAGTGGGGGCAAATGGCCTTGAATGCAACAGCAAACGATACAGAACGCTTTCAACCAAGACCAACTGTTACCTCAAGATACTTGGGATTAATTTTTGTTGCTGTTTTTGATGCTTGGTCACGATATAATGAAAAGGCAATTCCTGTTTATCTAAATAATGTAGCAAGGAGGCCGGAAAAAGAGCATTCATTAAAGAATAAGGAAATCGCTATAAGCTATGCCGCATTTCGGGCGATGAACGAATACTACTATTCAGATAATAAACTATTTGAAGAATTTATGAGAGAATTGGGATTAGATCCCAATAATGAGAGCATAGACCCAAATACACCTGAAGGTATTGGGAATTTAGCAGCTAAAGCAGTAATTGAGGCACGAAAAGGAGACGGAGCAAATCAATATGGTGAAGAAGAAGGGTCAAACGGAAAACCATATTTTAATTATGTAGGATATGAACCTGTTAACTCTGCAGACAAAAATGTAGACCCAAACCGTTGGCAACCGAAATACTTTTCAGATGGCAAAGGAGGGAAATTTGCACCAGGTTGTTTGACACCTTATTGGGATAAGGTCAAACCCATCGCTCTTAAATCAGGAGACCAATTTAGACCAGGACCACCACCAATGATAGGGTCTAAACAATTAGAGAAAGAGGTAAAAGAAGTAATTGAAATGCAAGCGAATTTAACCGATCATCAAAAAGCATTGGTGGAATTTATGCGAGATGGGCCGCAATCGGTGCAGCAAGCAGGACATTGGCTGAAATTTGCCCAAGATGTTTCAAGAAGAGATAATCATACACTTGACCAAGATGTAAAAATGTACTTCTACAACCAAGTTGTCGCTATGGATGCTTTTATCGCATCTTGGGATTCTAAAATGTTTTACGATTATGCAAGACCCTATGCATTAGTTCACGAGTACTATGATAACCAAAAAATAAAAGCTTGGGGCGGAGAAGGAAAAGGTATGATTGAAATGGACGGAAAACAATGGAGACCTTACTCGCCAGAAACATTTTTATGCCCACCTTTTCCAAGTTATGTTTCAGGACATAGTACCATTAGTGGAGGATGTGCAGAAGCATTGAAAATTTGGACGGGAAATGATGAATTTGGTTCAAGTGCTCAATTAGTGGCAGGAGCAATGACAGAGCCATATAATTTGGGAGATACGATAACATTGGAATTTCCAACTTTTACGGAAACAGCGGAAATGGCGGGAATATCAAGAGTATTGGGTGGATATCACATACAAGCAGATAATGTAGCAGGATTAGAATTGGGAAGAAACGTGGCTAAAGAAGTTTGGGAATTCTATAAAAAACACATTGGAGAAGAATAACGAGACACAACAAAGAACTGAGTTAAAAAACAAGTCCTTTTTAAGTTGATCTCGACACATATTCCTCATCATAGGGCAATCCTGATGTAGCTATTGCAAATGATTGCTTCCACAGCTTATTGCTAACGGCTACCAATGCCGGTTTCTTGCTCTTTCCTTTGGATGTGACCCTTTTGTAGATCTCTCTGCAAGCCTTATTATGCTTACAGGCCGAGAAGCTGTACAAAAACAACAGGTTCCTTAATTTCCTGTTCCCCACTTTACTTATCCTGCTTCTGCCTCGGACACTGCTCGCCGATTCCCTTAAGGTCGGTGTGATTCCCGCATAACAACAAAGTTGGCCGGCGTTCTCGAACTTCGTGAATCCGTCTGTTAGTACCAATAATACCATGGGTGTCTTGTTGCCCATTTTAGGGATGCTCTTGAGCAGGGTAAGTTGCTGCTGTTGATGTGCCTTGACCAGTTCAGCCAAACGTGCCTCCAAAAGCGCTATCCCTTTCTTTAGGGATTTCAGGGAACGTTCCAACGACTTATAAACCGTCTTTGATGGTATCCCCAAAGTTAGCTCTCCATGGAGCTTGTTCCTTATTGCCGCGCCATGTTTTAAATACGTGCCATTGATCACAACAACTGGGGGCATTCCGCTTGGTCCTTGTTCTTGGCCGTATATAAAGGAACCTCATTGGTACATGCATATTCACAGATGGCCCTGGCATCGCTCTTATCGATCTTTACCTTGGATAGTCTCATCTGTATAAAACGCTTGACCGACAAAGGGTTCACAACCGATACAAAATGGCCATGTTCCTACAGGTACTGGGCCAAACGATAATGATAGTACCCAGTGGCCTCCATGACCACCAACGAACCTTTGGGCAACTTTTTCGATAATTGCCCAAACCCTTTCAACCCGTTCGGATATTGGATATAAGTTCCTTTCGAGTTCATAACATCGAACACATCCTTACTGATGTCCAC
>JAHHKH010000154.1 GCA_018679695.1 Maribacter sp. | reverse complement strand
GGATAGACCAATTTGCCTTTAGATACCCACCATCTTTGGTACCATCTGAAAAACCGAGCATCATGGTTTGTTTTTCTTCCCTTCGCTCTAAATGTTGGCGATATTGGGGTAAATCAAATAAGAACTGCATCACGCCCTTCGCATTTTCCATGCCTTTCATCGTTTCGAAAAGAGGAATTATATCAAAAGTGATTGCATCGTCATTCCATCCGCACCATCTAAATAATCCATATACAAAAAGCACCGAGAATATGTCCTCGGAATTACTGATTATGTATCTATTACATCCTTCTTCACCATTCCTCGCTTGAATATCTTTTAACTGGGAAATATTCAAAAGTGTATCCTTTACGATTCCATCGAAATCATTAGGATTTATCCTCAGTTTATTGTGCACAAGCAATCCTACCAATTCCGACTCGCTTAACTCCCCTAGACTTTCCTTTATCAGCTTGTTTTTCCTCAGAATAGTTTCTACCACCAAAACATGTTTACTATGATCCTGTCTAATATCAAGCGTTGCAAAATGGGTTTTGAATATTTTTACTTTATCGATGAAATGATCTAGTTCATGTAAGTATAATGCATGATAATCATCGATCAACATTCCCCTGATATTCAATAAGGGATCGAGGATCTCTTCAAATCCCATATTTTTTTCAGGGTTGAACATAGCCGAATACAGCTTGTTCCGCAATGCTTTCAATGGCCCTTGAATCTTTTTGAAAGTTAGTTTTTGCTGAAGAAGTTTAAGATCATTGTAATAACACTTCATTAAGTTGACCCTAAGTTCATCCGCAACATTTTTGGTGATTTCCGCTGTAACGAAAGGATTACCGTCCCTGTCGCCACCAGGCCAAAACCCGAGTTTCATAATGTTATGGTTCTCAAAGTCATCATCATCAATGTTTTCCTTAATATAGGAATATAAATCGCCCATAGCATCGTAGTACACATGCCTTAGAATGTAAATGATATTCTTAGCCTCATCCAAGGGGGTTGGTTTCTCGCTATTTATTAATGAAGTAAGACCTAATTGTTGCAGGGTTATATCAATATCATCGATCTTATTATCCAAAATCAACATCCTCAAGTCGTTCATTATATCCAATACGGCCGGTGTATAAAACTGGGTGGGATGTGCCGTAAGCACTATTCGAGCACTAAACGAGGATAACTTCTCGGCTACCTTATCCCAACTCTTGGTCTTATCTACCAATTGAAAATAATCCTTGATGGAAAGTGAGTCGCTATGTTCCTGCAGTTTAGGAAAAGCAGCATCCTCTACACTATCGTAAAGTACCACTTGCCTTTCTACATATTGAATCATACGGAACATGAAATCTATCCTATCTTTCTCTGATTCTATACTGAGGTAATTCTGGAAGAAGGACTCCAAAATATCCTGAGGATTAAGACCTGCCTTGAGCCCTTTCGAAGATTGATGTAATAAAAGTGGGACGACCATTCCCACGTTCTCTATGTTCCTGTATGGCAAATTAAGAAACAGGCTATTGTAAACGTTGAATTTATTTTGAACCGACTTTTTAAATTCCTCTAATCTCTCTGTTTGATGCATAGATCTATATTAATATATTCGCCACTTAAGGCTTGATGGGATTCATTAATCCAATTGAGCTGGCAAATATCGACATATTCATCGAACCCATATTTGTAAAATTTACCAATTAACAAAATACGGTAAAGACGGTACAAAACCAACACAATTCCTATTTTATTAATAGCTAGGAAAACAGCAGGTAGATTAGAAAAATGGAGCATACTGCATTACCCTAAAGTCAAAGGTATTAAAAGAAGGATTTTTTGCCTTTAGTTCTTTATAGGCATACAGACTACCAACGGCCCTATTGGCTGCACCTGAAGGGGCGGTAAGTGAAACTGTTTGAATGATTCTTTCAGGATGTTCATTGGAAGGTAACCTGAATTGATGAATTCTTGGTACTTGCCCCTTAACTACTTCCAAATTAATCCGTTTTTGTTTTAGTTGTTGACGAAAAAAATACTCCGGTCCATTTTTACTATTGCCCCCAGTGAACAATAGGGTTTCAATATTCGGGTATTGTTGCAAGTAAAAAATGAGATCCCTGAGTTTAATATTATGCATCCCTAGATCCGACGCATCAATTTTAATTCTTTCGGCACTCTGTACAATATCACAGATACCTATTTTGCGATCGATCAGAAATTGTTTCCGCTGTGCAATCGCTTCCAAAGTTGTTTCAAACTTTAAATCCAATTTAAAAATTTGATCAAGAATGTGCCATAGCTGTCCATCCCTACTTCCATAACAGAAATTCACATCACCCATTTTCAATTCCCCGGATGTAAACCTTGGAGGGGGTAGTGTACCCACAATCAATTTTTCTGCTTCCTCAAAAAGAAAAGGTTCGTATGGGTGTTCATGAAAAAACATATTGCGATTGGATTTACTTTGTCAAGGATAATAGTTCAAAATTCAAATATACCTTAGGAATGAAAAGAACATAACTTAAATTGACGGTTTCTAGTAAAATCAGTAATTTTAAGAAAAATAAGTAAATTATGGGTAAAGGCGATATCAAAACCAGAAGAGGTAAAATTACTAACAAATCATACGGAGCTAGAAGGCCTAAAAAAGCAGCAAAAGTTGCAGTTAAGCCAAAGAAAAAAACAGCAAAGAAAGCGAAATGATCTAGTCGATCACAAATTTCAAGGTCACATTTCCCTCGGCATCCAATCCAACTTCATAGGTATAGAATCCCCAAGGCAGTTCGGTTTCACCTACAAAGTCAATAGGTTGTAAAACGAAATTATCTTCCCCGGATTTTATGGCAATATAAGCATAACTATAAGCGCTTTCATAAACCAGATAGTCTGAATAAGTATCTGGCGCTACATTGTTATGTACCATATCGTCCCCACCAACTTGAATCGTATCATAATTAAGTGAACTGACATTCCTTACCCTAATCTGAACACCATTCAACTCATCATCCCGGTCTGTACAAGCGGTAATGATTAGGAAGACGCTCATTATCAAAATCGAAAATTGCTTCATATCACACTGAATTAAATTCATATGCTATGATAATAACGTTTTCCATAAGAAAATATTCTACCGAATAAATACAGGTTGATTCTCTTTTAGCGTATGCTCCTTACTAAAAATATAACCATCAAGATCAAAGCCTCGAATATCCTCCAAGGACCTTGCATTTGAATCAAGAATATATCTTACCATTGAACCCCTGGCTTTTTTGGCAAAAAAGCTAAGGACTTTCAACTTGTCGTTTTTCCAGTCCTTGAATATTGGTGTTATGACAGGCACCTTCAGTTTTTTTTCATCGATTGCCCCAAAATATTCGTTACTGGCCAAATTTATAAACAGTTCACCATCTTCCAATTCAGCATTCAGGTATTCGGTCAGTTGCTTCTTCCAAAATTCGTATAAGTTCTTTTTTCGTGCTATTCTCATTTGTGTGCCCATTTCAAGGCGATAAGGTTGAATTAAATCCAAAGGTTTTAATATACCATAAAGCCCGGATAATATTCGCAGGGTATCTTGAAGCCGCTCCAATTTTTGCTCTGGGATCGAATAAGCATCCAATCCTAAATAAACATCCCCGTTAAAAGCATAAACGGCCGGCCTTGCGTTCGAAGGGTCAAAAGGAGTTGAGAATTTTTGATTGCGTTCCCAATTTAGTTCTGCGAGATTATTTGATATACCCATTAATTTGGATAATGCCCTCGGTCGTTTTTTAGCCATAACCTTATTCAACTTCTCTGCTTGCTCTAAAAACTGTGGTTGGGAGTATTTTGAGGTTGGTAAGGGGCTTTCAAAATCAAGCGATTTCGCGGGAGAAATGACAATCTTCATATCAATTTATTTTAAGTATAAAAATAAAAAGGAATATCGTACAATCCTATCTAGTTAGGAAAGTAGTTTTCAATCGAAGTATAGCCATTATCTATGCTTACTTGCTATGCCTAGCATAGTCCTTCCATTTCGCGATACAATTGGCAAAATCTTCTGGAATTTCAGAGTCAAATAGCATACTTTCGCCAGTAACGGGATGCAAAAATCCTAGTGTTTTGGCATGCAAAGCCTGTCTAGGTAGAATCTTAAAGGCATTATCAACAAACTGCTTGTATTTGGTGAAAGTTGTGCCTTTTAAGACTTTATCCCCACCATAACGTTCATCATTAAAAAGAGTATGTCCTATATGCTTCATATGAACGCGTATCTGATGAGTACGTCCTGTCTCTAATTTACAGGAAACCAGCGTCACATAACCTAGACGTTCCAAAACCTTATAATGGGTAATTGCTTCTTTACCTTGATCACCCTCGGGAAAAACCTGCATCTGTAAGCGGTTCTTGGGATTTCTGGCTATATTACCTTCAATGGTGCCACTATCATCCTCAACATTGCCCCAAACCAAAGCTACATATTCCCTCTTAGAGGTCTTATCAAAGAATTGTTTTGCCAAATTTGTCATAGCGGCCTCTGATTTGGCAATCACCAAAAGTCCTGAAGTGTCCTTATCAATGCGATGCACCAGACCTGGTCGTTCATTGCTATTTGTAGGCAAATCCCTGACATGGAACAATAATGCATTGATCAAAGTTCCTGAGTAATTGCCATGGCCAGGGTGGACTACCATCCCTGCAGGTTTATTCACCACAAGAAGAACCTCATCTTCGTAAACAATATCCAAAGGAATATCCTCTGGGGTAAGTAAAAGTTCATGCGGGGGGTGTTCAAAAAGCACTTTTACCTCATCACCAGCTTTAACCTTATAATTTTGCTTAACAATCTTATCATTAACCCAAATATGGCCGTCTTTTGCTGCTTGTTGAATTTTATTACGCGTGGCATTTTCAATAAAATTCATTAAAAACTTGTCTACCCGAAGCGGCTCCTGTCCTTTTGAAGCTATGAACTTATGATGCTCAAAAAGTTCATCATCGCTGGGGTCCTGTGGTACTATTGGTTCCATCATTAGTCCGAATCGGCCTTTATCTGTGCACGGTCGGGAATTGTACCATTGCCACAGACCAATTCTATTTTGGAGGTCTTGGGAAGTTTGTCTCCAGGTTTAATGTACTTTCCCTTGAACTTAATTTGGTATACCATATCCTTACCCAATTCATCAATGTAGGTAACCCGCTGTACGTCTAAACCGACTGCTTTTAACATCGAAGATGCATTACGCTGGGTAACTTGGATTATATTGGGTACAGTTACTTTTTTATATCCCGAGGGATTCACTGTAAAGTAAATCTTTCGATTTTCTTTTACCTTGTTACCGGCTTTGGGGTCCTGCTCAATAATCGAAAATCTCGGATAATCTGGATTGTAGTTGGCGGAATCCAAAACCTCATAACGCAATCCCGCATCCTCAATGGCTTTTCTCATATCCATTACAGACATCTTTGCAAAGTCGGGTACTTCCACAAATTCCCCATGATTGGTAGAATGGTTCAACCATCTTAAAGTTAGTATAACCAAAACCACAGTAACGACCAGAGCCAAACCCAGTTGTATTAAAAAAGACTTACTTCTTAAAAAGTTAAAAAAATTTCCCATTGCCTTTGATTATCGGCACAAATATAGGAAATGAGCCAAAACAATGGGTTGCAAGCCTCCCAAATCTTGCTAAATGAAATGGGTAATTCATCTGGCACGCCTTAGGTAGGGTAAAAAAATCGATATTTTGAAGTAAAAGCCATTGCTTTTTTCTTTACTTTGAACAGGAAAATTTCCCTGATACCAACCGTTTGTAAAATTTGGAATATGAAGAAAAAAGTGGCCATTATTATGGGTGGATACTCCAGTGAAGTCAATATTTCACTCAAAAGTGGCAACGTAGTATACGAGTATTTGAACAAAGATAAATTTGATCGTTATAGAATCCATATTTTAAAGGACAAATGGGTCTATGTTGATGAACAGGGAGATGAATATGCTGTAAATAAGCACGATTTCAGCGTAAATATCAATGAACAAATTGTTGTCTTTGATTGTATTTTCAATGCGATTCATGGTACTCCTGGTGAAGATGGCCTGATGCAGGCTTATTTTGAATTATTAGGCATACCCCAGACTTCGTGTAATTATTACCAAGCTGCTTTAACC
>JAHHKH010000153.1 GCA_018679695.1 Maribacter sp. | reverse complement strand
GGGTAGTATCGATAATACAGCTTCGGTTGTCAAAAGTGCTCACGCAAGTGTAACAATGCTTCAATCAGAAAGAGGAAGGGCCAGACAAATGAATTTTGGAGCGAACAAAGCCAAAGGTGATATTCTTTATTTTTTACATGCCGATACATTTCCGCCAAAGAACTTTGACCTTCATATTATAAATGCTATATCGAGTATTCATGAAGCAGGATGCTTTTAAATGCGTTTTGATAGCAATAATTGGGTCCTTCGATTTTTTGCCTGGTTTACCAAATACAAGCATAAGATTTGTAGGGGAGGTGACCAATCGCTTTTTATCACAAAAGATCTTTTCAAGAATACCAAGGGCTTCAATGAGGACTATATGGTTTTCGAGGACAACGAATATATCAGTCGATTATACCAAAAAACCAATTTCAAGATACTTCCATACCATGTAAAAACCTCTGCCCGAAAATATAGGGAGATGGGGGTTCTTAAACTACAATATCATTTTGGGGTAATTCATTTAAAGAACTATTTGGGACAGGGCCCTGAAGAGTTATACGATTATTATTTAAGAAAAATTACCGTCTAGTGCTTAAGCAAAATTGAATTACGCATTAACGAATAGGTCCTATTTCCCCTCCCTCGAAATCCATTAGAACACCTTCAGAAATCCATTTTGCCAGGGCTTGACGATTATCGGATTCCAATATTCTTTTTTGGTCTTTCTTATTCCTAATATTCCCTATCTCGATAAAGGTCATCGCCGGATGGGTCTTTTTTACCAGATAGAGCGAGGTTCGGTCTTGAAAAGTACCCGTATAGGTACGATTAGGCTGGTACTTTTTGTATTTTTTTTGAAAGGTCTTATGAATGCTTTCGGCCAATTTTCTTCCGTTCCTGCTTTTTGCATGATGGTAAAAGAACACATCGATATTCTGGCCTTTACTTCGGCTATCGACATGGGTTACTATGAGCCGTTGAAATTGGCCTCGATGTTTTCTGTGAAGCGCATTTACGATATCAACACGTTGCTTTAATCGAGCAACTTGATTTAACGGTATGGTCTTATCTGGATAAGCAACCTCATCGTGATCAATTTTTAAAATCCGATCGTCGCGAATCCCATCATCCTCGTCTCGAATTATGACATAGACAGTTGCGCCATTTGCCAGTAATTCCTTGGCCAATCGCAAGGTAATATCATATGCGTATTCGTCTTCCGCGATTTTTTTATTTTCGTAAACGGCCATGGCTCCCGGATCTGGGCCGCCATGCCCTGAGATCAGATAATACACTGCCCCCTTTAATTTATCACTCTTTGGGATGACCATCTCATAACCTTCGCCAAAAATTGGAAAAGATTTTCCTTCGGTTTTTTTTATTTCAATCGGCTGGTTTTGAATGGAGTCTACCACGGGAAGCGTGTCTAGGGCCGTACTTGGAATTTTGTAATTCCTGCCTTCGTATAGGTGAACGCTATCACGAAGGTTCGCTATATTCACGGCTATAAAATCGTCAAAAGCCTCATAAGGATTAACCCCTTGCTTCCGCAATAGGGAGTAGATACCATCGCCTTTTTCTGCTTGAACCGAAATATAGGAATCTTGTCCCTTAGCGATGATTGCTACGAACAACATAAGGCCCATAAGAAATTCTTTATTTTTCAAAGCATACTTTTTCTAATTATCCTCAAACACCGTATTTGAATAGTCTGACAAAATTCCACTGGTAATAAGGTCGGCAACATTTTTTCTATTTGTCGTCACCTTTAAGGTTTTTTTATCGTTGGTACTTTTTAAGCCCATATCAATAAAAGTAATTGTTGGTAGAATATTTTTGGCAAAAGTAATGTCTTTATCATCTACGAAAACCTCAGAATACTCATTCAGCGTTTGAAGTTTTACGGTGTTCTTGCCAAACATCTTTACAATATTATCCGCAAATTTCTTGCCTTCTTGGCTTTCTGCATAATGATATACTGCGACATCGGTTTTTAAATTTGTACTAATATTTTGGGTATTGATAACTAACAGTCTTTGATAGTCCCCAGTATGTTTTAAAAACTTCTTATTTATTACAGTTACAAAATCGATTAATTCCAGGGAATCTTTGGAACTACTATTCAAAAGGTAAACCCTTGCACCACTTTGAAGCAATTTTCTTGCCATTCTTGTTGCAATACCATCTTTGGATATCTTCACATCTTCCAAAACACCTTTTCCCTTATCCATTAAAATATAAAACACAGCATGTTTTAGGGTACTATCCTTGATCTTTAAAGATGCCAACTCCTCTTCAAATATTGGTGTTTCCTTAAAATCTGGCATTAAAACTTTTGTCCCCCTTCTTTTGAATGAATCAGGTGCATCAGGAATTAGGTATTCTTCCCCAACTATTAAGTGGCTCCCATTTTTGAGTTTGTCTTCATTCAACTCAAGAAATTGGGCGTAATATTTTACGATATCAATGCCTTCATTTCTTAGTAAAGAGAAAATACCATCCCCATTTTTTGCAACTACTGTTTGCAATGGATCTTGGGCAAGGAGATTGTTCAAAGGGAGTAATACAAATACGATAAGTAAAAAATTCTTGGATAGTGTCATTAAAATCTGGGTTTATACAAAGTTTATCAAAAATACTGCCCAATTCCAAATACAATGCCTCGAGAAGGGTTTTTTGTTATGCCATGGCCATAATCGATCCTAAAAATAGCATTGAAAATTCGTTTGTGAATAAATCGAAGCCCAAATCCAGGATAGATTCTCAGGTTTTCATTATCCCCAAAATCACTGAGGTCACCTCCAGGATTGCGCCACGACCCGCCATCTATAAACAGGTTACTTTGCAAAACAAACCAATTTTTATCTATTAATGTATGTCTATACTCCGTATTGAGGACAATTGCTGCCGTACCTCGGTCTATGGTATTACCTACCCCTCTTATATTCAAATTATTATCAACTGTAAAGGGTGCAAATGGGGTCTCCATATTACTGGCCAACCCCAATCGCAAACGATTGGCCCAATTGCCCCTAGTGCCCACCCGTTCGTAAAAAACAAAATCGTTGAATCCTATTAAGAAATCTGGAAGATTCTCATCGCTACTCCTCACATACTGAAAATTCAAAGCACTCTTAAACCCATTCAAATACTGATAGTGATAATCAATATCCTCGTGGTTGAAGATAAACTTAATCAGATGCTTGTCAACGTTCAAGGTTTGGGGGATATCGCTTTGGGTGGCACCGAATAGGTATTGATAGTCCTCAGTAAAAAGGCTAAAACCCAACTCAATCCTATTCTTGAAGTTCAACTCATAAAGACCCAAAACCTCAAATCCCTTATTCCCATATCTATAATCCGCGGTGGTATCATTGAAAAAAACAGGTTCTTGACTGGCAAAATCATTATAACTTAAAGATATTCCCAACTTGTTTGAAAATAGATAAGGTGCCCTAAGATTAAGTCCGTATGAATGGAAAACGTCGTATTGATAAAATCCTCCAAGCGTCATATTCCTGCCTAAAAAATTAAACTCCTGCACTCCAATCCTGAAAGCAAAATCATCGTTGGAAGAACTGAACAGATTAGCGAAGGGAATTAAAGTAAAGTTTTCCTCAATAGTAAAGACTACATCATAACCATCTTCATTGGATTTGAAAGTATGAAAATATGCATTCGATACTGAGGGAAGTCGTTTAAGACGAATTACATCTTCATTCAATTGTACCGAATCTATGGCAGAACCAGCTTTTGTATTGATCAATTTACGAACAAAAGATGTCTTGATTTTTTTAGTTCCCTCAATTTTTACGTCAACTACGGTGGGTGTTTGGCCAAAACCAAATAGAAAAAGAAATAAAAAAATAAGGGACAAGTATGCCTTACACATCACGGAAATTATTCTATAGGCTCAAAGATAGGATTTAGTTATTTTGGAAGTTACGATCCGAAAAAGTAATCCCTATTTTATTTGAAATTCAACACTTGAAAATTGGTTGACCCAGTTATCCTCACTAACTCCCATTAATGTAAAAGAATATGGATTTTCATTTGATAGTACAGGAGATGCGGTCTTTGTAATGTTCAATACCACATTATCCAGTTCGCAGTAAACAAACATTTTATCATAAATAGATGTGCCCGACAACAAATTGTCCTGGAAATCGGATACTACCTAAAAATAAATCCTAGTGTCACCATACTGTCCATCCTGCCTTGAAAATACCGACATTCCCGAAGTAGCATCAACCATAATGTTTTCCGGTAAATACGCTGTTGGTTTTGATTGTAGTTTTAAATGGATTGGATTTGATAAATGTGTTTTACCATCCTCCTCGAATGGGACAATTACCCATTTATCCTGAATTGATTCGATTTCAAATTTTTTTAGATATCCATTAAAAACATTGGTCAATTGTGAATTGCCTAAGGTATACTTTGATAAATCGTTTTTGTCAACCAAATCGTTCGTTGTTTCAAAATAATTAATATTATTTGCCCTGCTTCCCTGATATAGAAAAATACTCACTCGATCATCTTTCTCGTTGCTTGCTGCGCAGGCAATTACATTATCGAGTACAATTTCATTGGATGCTACATAGGCATCGAGGATATTATGGTCGCTGATTTTATCAGTTGAACAACTTAAAAGAAAGAAAAGGACTAAGAGGGAACTTAACCGTCGCATTTCAATACATTTTATATACACTCCTGATTACTTCTTGGGCAGGTTTGTTCTGTGGGGTAAACCTATTGTCATTACCTCCCCCTGCTTGGTCATGATGAATGAACCATTTCCAAACATAACCACCAGCAAACCAATCTTCGTTCCAGAATTCCTCAAAAATCGCTTTCTTGGCGTTAACTTGACCTTCCAAATTCACTTTCTCATCATTTCTATCGACCAGCCAAGGTTTTTTGGCTGTGTAGTCCATACTTCGGTAGCCATATTCGGTAAAGATTATCGGCTTATCTTTTTCCATGGAGAGTGCGATCATCCTGTCTTTATGTTTCTTCCAACCATTCTTCAATTCGGCAACGGAAGGCGTACGTTTGTCCGATAACGGAAAGTAGGCATCTATACCTATAAAATCCAGGTCTTCCCAGAAAGTTGTCCGCGGATACTCATCCCAATTCGCCGCATAGGTCAATTTTCCGTTATAGACGGTCCTGATTTTTTTTATAATATTTTTCCAGAAAATAGGTCTGTTCTTTACAAACTGCTCTAATTCAGTGCCTATACATAGAATTGACGTGTTGGTCTCCTGAGCCAATTCGGCATAGGCCAATATGAATTTTTCATATGAAACTTCCAAGGCCTTCCAATCGCTCTCAGTATCCATTTTCAATGTTCCGGTAAACTCCCCGCGCCAAATCCAGATTTGGGGTTTCAACATGACCTTAACATCGTTTTTATGAAGCATTTCAATATACTGTTTGGCACCACTTTTGGTTTCACCAAACCATTGTCGTTCTGTATCGAATATGATATCAGGGGAATTGATTTCTCGAATAAAACCAAAAGGCATAACCGCCGCATGGTTGGCATGGATGTTAAGAATTTCCTCAACATGATGCTGCCCTACTTTCTCACGGGAGGCTACAAAGCTCACGCCATTGATTTTTTGATATTTCTGGCTGGCGCAGGAAAATTGCAGCAAACACAATATTAATAGGCCTAACGTCCTCATCCATTAGCAATATAAGATTCTAAAAATACACTATTTAAAATTATTCCCTAGAAAATGGCACGTAACCCTAAATTAAAAGTTTGGCCCAAACCGGTGTTACTTCCGGTTAAAAAGTTGGTGTATAGGAGTTCAATGTTCAAGGCGTTCGTTAATTGATATTTAGTGCCCCCACCCATCGCTGTATAATTCTGGGTGAAATTGTTCCCCATATCAAGGCGTTGGGAGTGTTGGATCAAGCCCAAGATCGTAAACTTTGAACTAGGAAAATAACTTAAGAATAATCCAGGGGCTAGTATAATACTATTATTGGCAAAACTTTCACCGGCTTTGCCAAAATGCAATTCTGAATTCAACTCCGAAAATAATTGCCATTTATCCCCAGGGAAGGTATAGTCATAGAAAAACCGATTCTGCCATGTATATCCCTTTTGATCTAGGAACACCCCATTCTCCGTTTCATTATCTACCAAAGGGATGAAAAAAGAACTTTGAATCGAAAAGCTACTTTCTGAAGGAAAAGGAACAAACTTGACCGAAGGAGCAATCGATGTAATCCCGGAGCGCGCAGTACCTTCCACTCCATCAAACTTAAAAACATCCAAGGCATCCCTGTCATTTATCACATTACTTCGCATCTCTAGAATGGCCCCAATATTCCATCTTTTGTTCTCACCAACTCCCGTATAAACCTCTAATGTTGACGTAAAAAACGTTGAACGTGGAATGCGACCTTCCTCAAATGTACTCTTGGTTTCGGTATAGAGATTATTGAACCACTTTAAATCCCACTGCCCATTGCCTACCAATTTAGAAGGTGTATACTGCTGGATATTACTTTTTTGTGGCTCATCCTCCAAATCATCCTGGGAAAATCCTACATAGGATACCAACAACATCATTAATAAAGCCAAAAGCTTATTCATTACTTGCATCTCTATTTTTTGTTTGTTCCTATTTAAATTCATTCAGTGACCAGTTGTACTCGTAAAATGAAATCTTCACCTTATCTGGTAATTTTTCGGTCCTGTATTGATTTATAAAATCGGTCAAATTATTTCCATCTTGTGTGAAATCGCCTTTATACCATTCGAAAATCTGGGAAATCCTAACCTTATTTTTGCTTACTTGAATAAACTCTGGATTATTTAATGCAATTGAAGTTTGTTCCTCCATTTGTGCATCCAAGGTTTTTGGAAAATAGGCTTTATTAATGATTGGAGGACAGCCCAAACCTGCACATACCAATACAAAATGAAATCGTGGTTCCTTAGGAAATTTAGCCCGCAACATCTTATGCTCTATATCATTTAGCGTAATATGTATTCCACCAATGTCGTGTTCGTCCACGTCGAAAAAACCAGCTTTATCCAAAGGGGATTTTATAGGGTAGTTCTCTACAATGCTTTTAATGACCAACAAGTTATAGCCATTTATCCAAAAACTTTGGTATTCCGCCATATTATCCTCTGAAACCTTGACACGCTTTGCAAATTCCAATAGTGCATGCAAGGATGTCGGATTCTTGACGATGGATTTATAATCGACCTTACCTTCTTTAACATAGGTCTTAAAAAAAACATCTGCCTGGCCAATAAATTCTGTCCCATTTTGTGAATTAACAGTTAGTATTGTGACCAAACAAAAAAATCCCGCCAATATGTTCTTTAGCATTTTCATTGATTTAAGCCTTAAACGCAAGGTATGTCGATATCAATTAATAAATCTTACACTTGATCCTATTTTCCAAACAGGACAAAAATTATGGCAGAATAAATTGATCATGAAATTAAGTTCCTATATTTAGTTGCGACATAAGTCTAGATTATCAACTAAAATCATATGGAACACATTGTTGTCATTGGGAATGGTATTTCTGGAGTAACTGCTGCCAGACATATTCGTAAACTTTCTGATAAAAGAATTACCATCATTTCTGCGGAGACAACCTACTTTTTTTCCCGAACAGCCCTGATGTATGTCTATATGGGACATATGAAGTTCGAGCATACACAACCTTACGAGAATTGGTTTTGGAAAAAAAACAAAATAGAACTGGTTCAGGGGTTTGTGAAAAAAATAGACCACGAAGATAAAAAACTCCATTTGCACGAGGGGCCAGACATATCTTATGATAAATTGATCATTGCCACAGGTTCTAAACCGAATAAATTTGGGTGGCCTGGGCAGGATTTAGAATGTGTACAAGGGTTATATTCCAAACAGGATCTGGATGGCGTTGAAAAATATGCTCCGGACAATAAGATCTGTAAGCGTGCAGTAATCGTGGGTGGTGGACTCATTGGCATTGAATTGGCAGAAATGCTTCGTAGTAGGGATATCCCAGTGACATTTTTGGTAAGGGAGGAAAGTTTTTGGAATGGAGTTTTACCTCAAGGGGAATCCAATATGATCAACGAACATATTTTAGAGCACCATATAGA
>JAHHKH010000151.1 GCA_018679695.1 Maribacter sp. | reverse complement strand
GCTTTTTATTTAGCAGCAAGCTCCTTATGACTTTCCAGGCCTTTCAACAACCATTGTCGATACACTTCAATATCAGCACTTTGAATGGCACTATTGAGCAATTCGATATCCGGGGATAATAGCACATAATAGGGTTGCGAAGCCGAATTGAAGTTAATGGTCTGAAAAGTACCCCATTTCTCCCCAATGGTCTTTATGGTCTTTACACGACCCGATTCAAATTTATAGTCGAATTGTTCGGCCGCAGAAAGTGCTTTGCGGTCATCGATATAAAGTGAAATCAATACATAATCCTCTTTGAGTAAAGTATATATATCGGGGTCACTCCACACATTTTCCTCCATTTTACGACAGTTGACACAGGCCCAGCCCGTAAAATCAAGTAGAATGGGTTTATTCTCAGCTTTGGCGTAGGCCAAACCCTTTTCAAAATCCTTATAACAGTCAATACCCAAGGGACAATCACTTTCCGTTTCAAAAACACTATAAAAATCGGGAGGTGGAAAGCCGCTAAGCAGCTTTAAATTGGATATCTTGGAAAGTCCCAATACCAAATAAACAGTAAATGCCAGACTAACCAGTCCTGTTAACTTCCTTCCAGTGGATATGCGCTGTTTTGGCCCGTAGTGCTTAAATCGAAAAAGCCCGAAGAGATAGAGTGTAAGCAATACAAATAATAAGATCCATACGCCCAAGAATATTTCTCGTTTGAAAATACCCCAATTTCCCACTAAATCGGCGTTAGAAAGAAATTTGAATGCCAATGCAAGTTCCAAAAACCCTAAAACGACCTTTACCGTATTCATCCAACCTCCAGATTTGGGAAGTGTATTCAACCAAGCCGGGAACATTGCAAACAAAGCAAATGGTAAGGCCAAAGCCACTCCAAAGCCGGTCATTCCCGCTGTGAGGTTTGTTGCGACTTCACCTTCAGCCAGTGTTGTGCTGCCCAGCAAACCACCTAAAATAGGTCCTGTACAGGAGAAGGACACTATGGCCAAGGTCACGGCCATAAAGAATATACCTATGCCACCACCTACTTTATTGGAAGCTGCATCCATCTTATTGGCCCATGAACTGGGCAGTGTCAATTCGTAATAACCAAAAAAGGAAAAAGCAAAAAAGACGAAGATGATAAAAAAGAACAGGTTGAGCCATATATTGGTCGCAATGGTGTTCAATATTTGCGAATCGACCGAATCGAAAATATGAAAAGGAAGACTCAATAAGAAGTAAATCAAAACGATAAAAAAGCCATACAAGAGGGCATTCACAATGCCTTTGGATTTGTTATGCGATTGTTTTGTGAAGAAAGAAACGGTCAGCGGGATCATAGGAAACACACAAGGCGTCAACAAAGCAATGAGTCCGCCTAAAAATCCTAAACCAAAGATTACCCATAAACTAGATTTGCTGTTTCCTTGGCTGTTGCCCTCATTCAATAGTTCCTTATTCTTTATATCCAATTGAAGCGCTGTGCCCAAGGCCAAACTTCGGTCATCAACGGTTTTTGTAACTATTGAAGCTTCACCCCCATCCAGGACAAAATGAAAATCCTTATCAACAGCTATACAAACCTCTTTACAAACCTGATAGAAGAGATTAACATCAACTTGTCGAATATCAGGATTCAGCAATCTGATCTTCTGCGTAAAAACAGCTTCTTTTTTAAAGAATGTTTCCTCAACCTCAAAAATATCACTGTATGCCGTTTCTGTTGGACTTTCCTGGGTTTTACCAACCAATTCATAATCCAATCCAGCTTTTTCATAGGTGAATTCACTAGGTAAGGAACCACCCTCTGCGGTGAATTGGGAATACACATGCCATCCTTCAAATATCTGACCGCTAATAATCAATTCGTATTCCGTGTCTGAAATCCTATTCAATTCATGGGACCACAATACTGGATTATCATCATCCTGAGAAAATAATGATATACTACTGAATATCAATATTATAAATACGGTTATATATTTCATTTATTCAATATTATTCTTAGTATATTCCTGGTCTTTTCGGTTACTTTGAATCGGTCATCAGCACGTTTACCTACCACCCAAACGATATTTCCATCTGAACAAAGTAACCATTGTACTTCTTTGGCCAATACACTAACTTTTTCATCCTTAAAGTATTTGGATATTTTTTTTCGGCCTGTCATTCCCAAAGGGTAAAAATAGTCGCCTTTTTGCCATTTCCTTAACTTAATTGGATACTTTAACGTTTCTTTATCTACATATAGT
>JAHHKH010000398.1 GCA_018679695.1 Maribacter sp. | reverse complement strand
GGGATACATTAATAAATTCAAACGCAACTGGTATAAACTTGATGATGTTAACCTTGGAGAGCGCATCGGAATCAACAATGTGCTCTCAGATCCTGAGAGGTATGTCACTGAATTCAATTCATTATTGGGAAATATCGATACTTCTGAAGATGTATTTGGTATAAAGGCTAACAATAGATCATATTCCTCCAAGGGAATACAATCTGTAGCAAGGCTACACTGGGGCTCTGATTGGTCACAAAATTTAGAACTGGGAATTAGATACCACCAAGATGATGAGGATAGGTTCCAATGGGTAGATAGGTACGCTTTTCAAAATAGCGAACTTATACGTACAACAGTCGGTATTAAAGGTGCTGATGCCAATCGCATCAGTAATGCGAAATCCGTTGCCACTCATTTATTGTATAAATTGAATATTAACCTACTTACCATTACCCCAGGTATGCGCTATGAGAATATAACTTTGGGCAGAACGGATTATGGAAGTAATGATGCCGCCAGGTCTGGCATTAACCTTTCCAAACGGGAAAACAAGGTTGATGTTTGGATTCCCGGAATGGGGGTAAATTATTCTTTTACCAACAACCTATCTGTTTTTGGCGGAGTGCACAAAGGGTTTTCTCCTCCCGGTAATACCGAGGGCCAAGATGCGGAAAGAAGTATAAATTATGAATTGGGTACCCGTTTTAATTATAAAGGTCTTCAGGGCGAGTTGGTGACATATTACAATGACTATCAAAACTTATTGGGCAGCGACCTCGCCGCCTCTGGCGGCACAGGTAGTCTTGACCAATTCAATGCGGGTGAGGTACGGGTTAGCGGGGTTGAAATACTATTGAATTACGACATCTTAAAGAACATCTCCGAAAAATTCCACTTTCCCATGTCACTGTCCTACACTTTGACCGATACCGAGTTCCTGAGTTCCTTTGAAAGTGACATCGATATTTTTGGAGAGGTCACAGCTGGGGATGAAATACCTTATATCGCCAAGAACCAATTTAATTTGAATCTTGGACTGGAGCATGAGAAATTTGCCTTTGATATGGGTTTGCGCTATACCGACGCCTTTAGGACACAAGCGGGAACAGGTACGATACCGGCAAACCAAAAAGTAGATTCTAATTATATTATTGACCTGTCGGGTCGATATTTTTACAATAAGCACCTTATTTTTTCTACGAACATTATTAACTTATTGGATAAAACCTATGCTGTATCAAGGGTACCCGCAGGATTAAGACCCGGCCATCCGTTTGGGATTAATTTTACAATCACCTATGGGTTTTGAGAGTAGAGAGAATACCCCAAGTCATTGATAGAATCAATGCTTAAACGTAAAAAGTAATCAAATATGAAATTTTCTTAATTATTAAATACTATATGCCCTATGCAATCAATCAAGAATCGTAAATTCCTTTCAATTAGTATCTTTCTTGTATCATTTTTTTTGCCAAACCCAGTAGTGGCACAACAAGAAATAGTAGCGAAGGCTATCGAGTTTTCTGGGACCACGAAATTGAAAAATGCAGAAGCCTCCTTTACTTTTCGCGACCACAGTTATAAATACAGAAGAAACAAAGGGCGATTTGAATACACTAGGATTGGCAATAAGATAGAAGGTACTGAAATACGGGATGTCTATACCAACGAAGGGCTCAATCGTTACGTGGATGATACCATGGTTACACTTAACGAGAAAAGAAAGAAGGCCTTTACCAATTCAGTCAATTCGGTAATTTATTTTGCATTTCTTCCCTTATGGCTCAAGGACCCTGCAGTGATTCTTGAAAATAAGGGAAAATCGAAAATCAAGGGCAAGGAGTACCATAAAATACGGGTCACTTTCCAGCAAGAGGGTGGCGGCGATGATTTTGAGGATGTATTTTTATATTGGTTCGATGTCCAGGATTACAGCATGGATTACCTTGCATATAAATATTTCACTGGCAAAGGCGGAATGCGATTCCGCGAAGCTTATAACCAACGTACGGTCAATGGGGTTATTCTACAGGACTATCGAAACCTGCAACCTAAAATCAAAGGAAGTATTGACTTTGAACATATTGAC
>JAHHKH010000140.1 GCA_018679695.1 Maribacter sp. | reverse complement strand
TTATTATCCTAAGCAATATGGGACGAGGTGGTTTCGGTGGAGGCGGTTCTAGAGGTGGTTTTGGCAGTGGCGGCGGTTTTAGTGGAGGCGGAGGCTTCGGTGGCGGTTTCGGTGGCGGAGGCTTCGGCGGGGGTGGAGCTTCGGGAGGATGGTGATGCTTAGTTTAGTATGCAGCATTCTATAAGCGTTTTACAGTGGATATATACAGCTTCCAATTACTAAAACTATTTCTTGCGCATAAAGATCGTAATTGGTACCCCAGTGAAATTAAAATTCTCCCGTAGTTTATTTTCAAGAAATCGTTTATAGGGCTCCCGAATGTATTGCGGCAAGTTACAAAAGAACGCGAATTGGGGATAGGGTGTTGGTAATTGCGTACAGAATTTTATCTTCACGTATTTGCCCTTATATGCCGGTGGTGGATTATTTTCAATAATAGGCAGCATAATATCATTGAACTTTCGCGTGGGTATTTTTTTGCTCCTATTCTGATATATCTCAACAGCCGTTTCAATGGCCTTATAAATACGCTGTTTGGTCAATACTGAAATAAACAATATAGGAACATCAGTGAATGGTTCAATTGCTTTTTTGATCTTTTCCGTGAAATGCTTCATCGTATTGGTCTCCTTATCCTCGACCAAATCCCATTTATTGACCAAAATTACAATACCCTTATTATTCCTATGTGCCAGCCAAAATATATTGGCTACCTGCCCGTCAAAACCCCTGGTGGCATCCAATAATAGCAAACAAACATCACTATGCTCTATAGCGCGGACTGACCGCATTACCGAATAAAATTCCAAATCTTCCTTTACTTTGGATTTTCGACGTATTCCCGCGGTATCTACCAGATTGAACTCGAATCCAAACCGATTGTATTTCGTATCGATACTATCCCTTGTTGTACCCGCAATATCAGTAACAATATATCTTTCTTCCCCAATCAGGGCGTTAATGAACGAAGATTTACCTGCATTGGGCCTACCGACGACAGCAAATCTGGGAAGTTCGCTTTCTTCTTCTTCAATATCGGGCAATACTTCTACCAGGGCATCCAATAACTCCCCTGTTCCACTACCATTTATACTTGAAAGGGTATAATATTCCCCCAAACCCAATGAATAGAACTCAACGGCCTCTTCAGCCCGCTTGGCATTATCGACCTTGTTCACGACCAAGAATACAGGTTTATCAACACGATGCAATATCTTGGCCACGTCCTCATCCATACCTGTCACACCGGTTTCGACATCAACCATAAAAACAATGGCATCGGCTTCTTCAATAGCCAACCTTACCTGTTTGTCTATTTCCTGTTCAAAAATATCATCACTCCCTACCACATACCCACCAGTATCGATCAAGGAGAATTCCTTTCCATTCCAATCACTTTTGCCATAATGCCGATCTCTGGTAACTCCGCTTACAGCATCGACAATTGCCTCCCTTCTTTGGATCAATCGATTAAAAAAGGTCGATTTTCCAACATTAGGTCTTCCAACAATGGCCACAATAGCACCCATACTTTTAAATTTTGCGCAAAGGTAGTACTAATTAATCTGCCTTATAATAAAATACAAGGCTAAAGAATGAATGAAGTTCAAATCGTTGGAAGATTTAGTAATAATTACTTGCAATTGGCTTTATCTTAGGGAAGTGGATCACCCTATGTGTAGACAAATAGGGATCACCTACTTTTCTTCTTCTTATTATTTGAGACGGGTTACCATAGGAAAGGGTATAACTATCAACATCTTTAACAACCAATGACCCGGCTCCAATCACGGCATGTTCCCCGATTCTTATCCTTTCAATTACCTGAACTCCCAAACAAACTGATGAGAATTTTCCCAAGTACAAATTTCCCCCGGTACAAGCCCTTGGAGCCAAACTTGAGAATTCTTGCATTATCCCGTCATGGTCCAATGATGAATAGGTGTTTAAGATACAATGATCGGCAATTCTGGAATTGGTATTGATTATAACCCCGGCCATAATCGCTACACCAGATCCAATCTTAACGTTCCTCCCGATAACAGCACTTGGATGTATGGTTGAAATAAAATTGAAACGGGGCAAAATCCTTTGGATTTTATTAACTACTACGCTTCTAATCCAATTATCGCCAATTGCGACTATTCCTCCAAAAAGATTATATTTATCAATTAATTAAGGAAGGTCGTATTCAGTCCCTAAAATTTCATACCCATTTTGTTTACTCCCTTTTTTCTTCGTGGAATCTATGAAACCAACAACCTTATACCTACTTTCTTTTTCAATACAGTCCAGGACAACACTACCATGCCCTGATGCTCCAAAAATGACTATATTTTCCATGTAAATCAAAGTTTTTTGGTATTTCATCGAAGAAATCGTACACTTCGTCGAAAATTCAAATATAGAAAAAGATTCTACAGTACTACCACATTTTTTGAATATTTAGTTATATCTTGTTGAATACAATGATGATTTATGAGCATCTTATCCAACGAAATCGTTCTAAGGCCCAGGTTTCAAATACAACTGGAACAACCTAAAGAAAAGGCGCTACAAACTTTTGATAATGTTGATCATCCTCCCTTTTTGGTCAATCGAATGGACGATCACGTTTTCATTAAATTCAATAAGGAACAAATTCACTTTTGGTCACCGCAATTACATTTAGAAATAAATGACCAGGAGGAAGGAGGTAGTAAAATTTACGGACTCTTTGGTCCCAACCCGACTTTATGGACCTTTTTCATGTTCCTTCATTTTGGGGTAGCAACAATTTTTATTGGTTTGGGGGTTTGGGCCTATTCAAGCGCTTCCTTAGGCCGGAGTTATGGTATACAATTGGGCCTTATGATTTTTATGGTATTACTTTGGTTTGTGCTATACGCCTTTGGTCGTGCTGGAAGAAGCAAGGGCAAACCCCAAATGCACGAATTGCATGATTTTATGAATCAACAATTGGGTCTTTAGTTCACTTCTTTTTGTTGTAGCCAAACCGTTTCAACTGTCTTTTATCGCTTCTCCAGTTCTTGTTCACCTTCACATACAATTCAAGGTGTACTTGCTTACCAAAGAATTTTTCCAAATCTTTACGGGCCTCTATACCAACCCGTTTTAAGGCACTCCCTTTGTGGCCGATGATTATCCCTTTTTGGGAATCGCGTTCGACCATTATAACGGCCCGCATTCGTATTATTTCCGGGTCTTCAAAAAATTCCTCGGTCTCTATTTCAACCGAATAAGGAATCTCTTTCTTATAAAAAAGCAGTATTTTCTCCCTGATGGTTTCGTTCACAAAGAAACGCTCGGGCTTATCGGTCAATTGGTCTTTGGGATAATAAGGAGGCGATGCCGGTAGCAATTCCAGAATACGGTCAAATACCTCTTTTACATTAAAATTGTTCAAGGCCGATATGGGATGAATTTCAACTGTGGGCAATTGCCCTTGCCAAAATTGTATCTGCTCCTCCAATTCTTCCTGGGTAGAAGTGTCGATCTTATTCATCAATAATAGGACTGGTATTTTACTGTTCTTTATTTTTTCAAAGAACTTTTCATCTTTTAGTGCCTTCTCCCCTATTTCTACCATATACAAAAGCACATCAGCATCTTCAAATGCAGACTTCACAAAATCCATCATAGAGGATTGTAGCTCATAGGCCGGTTTGATAATCCCCGGTGTATCCGAGAGTATGACCTGAAAATCATCGCCATTCACAATACCTAAAATCCGGTGTCTTGTAGTCTGTGCCTTTGACGTAATAATAGAGAGTTTTTCACCAACAAATGCATTCATCAAAGTTGACTTACCTACATTGGGGTTTCCGATAATATTTACAAATCCTGCCTTATGTTCGGCCATGCTTTAAGTTTTTAAAGTACTCTTTTGCAGCTTGATTGACTTTTGGGGCCAATAAAAGTACGGCAATCATATTAGGAATAACCATTAGTGCATATGATAAATCAATTAGGTTCTTCACCAAATCCAAAGATGCCACGGCCGCAAAGACAATCATAATCACAAAGTACCAATTGTACAGCTTGCCAATTTTAGCATTGGTTAAAAATGAAAGACATTTTACACCATAATAGGAATATGTGAAGAGTGTTGATAAAGCAAAAGCGGTCACAATCAACATCAAAAGATCATCACCATACCCATAGAGTGTCTTTTCAAAAGCAGAGAGCGTCATTACAATACCACTCTGATCCTCAAGATAGGCACCACTAAGAATAATAACCACAGCGGTAAAGGTACATACCATTATCGTATCGATAAATGGTCCCAGCATGGCCACAAGGCCTTCCTTTATGGGATTATCTGTTTTGGATTGACCGTGATACATGGGTGCGCTTCCCAGACCGGCTTCATTTGAAAACATGGCCCTGCGGATACCAATGATAACCAAACCCCAAAAGCCCCCGGTTACAAT
>JAHHKH010000123.1 GCA_018679695.1 Maribacter sp. | reverse complement strand
GAAGTATGTTATTCTAGGCGTTACCGGTCCCAATGAGTATGAGAATAATGTGAATAACAATTGGTATACCAATTATTTGGCCAAATGGTGTATAGAATATACCATGGAGCAACTACAAAAAGTAAAGGATGGTTATCCTGAGGATTACGCTAGAATAATAGGACATACCAATTTAACGGAGAGCGAAACTGATAATTGGGATGAGGTGGCAAAAAAAATGTACTTCCCGTTCTCAGAGAAGTACCAGGTTTATTTGCAACAAGACGGGTTTTTGGATAAGGAGCTGATAACCGTGGAAAATTTGGAAAAGTCCGAACGCCCCATAAACCAGAAATGGAGCTGGGATCGGATTCTTAGATCCCCATACATAAAACAAGCCGATATACTGCAAGGTTTCTATCTTTTCGAGGATCATTTTAAGCTGGATGAGCTACAAAGACATTTCGATTTTTATGAACCTTTCACTGTGCACGAATCTTCGCTTTCACCCTGTGTACATAGCATACAGGCAGCCAAACTGGATCGTATGGAACAAGCTTATAAATTCTATTTAAGAACCTCAAGATTAGATTTGGATGATTATAATAAAGAGGTAGAAGAGGGTCTTCATATAACTTCAATGGCAGGGACTTGGATGAGCATTGTTGAAGGTTTTGGAGGATTGAGGGTACTTAACGATAAATTGAATTTTACCCCAAGAATACCCAAAGAGTGGAAATCCTATTCATTTAAAATCAATTTTAGAAATAGGATACTAAGGGTGACGGTGACCCCAAGTGAAACCAAATTTAGATTGGAAGGTAGGGAACAAATGTCAATTCGTTTGAATGGCAAGCGCCTAGAGTTAAATCCGAATGAAGAGGTTTCCGCTTAACATGAAAAATCTTAAAATCTATTCTATAGTTTGTGTGGCTTTGACAATTCAAGCCTGTAATACCCATAAAGAAAACGAACACATGCCATCCCAAAAAAAAGGAAAGAAAAAAGATGTGGTTTATCAAGTGTTTACCAGACTTTTCGGGAATATGAATACCACTAATAAACCTTGGGGAACAATCGAGGAAAACGGTGTAGGTAAGTTTTCTGATTTTTCCGATAAGGCACTTCATGAAATCAAGGAATTGGGAGTTACCTATATTTGGTATACCGGTGTTCCCCACCATGATGTTATCACCGATTATTCTGACTATGGCATTTCAAAGGACGACCCCGATATTGTAAAAGGAAGAGCTGGATCACCATATGCCGTTAAGGACTATTATAATGTGAATCCCGATTTGGCAGATGACCCGTTGTATAGGTTGGAAGAGTTTAAAAGTTTAATACAAAGAACCCACAATGCAGGTCTAAAATTATTGATTGATATTGTTCCCAATCATGTAGCCAGGAACTATGAGGGTGCTTCAACCCCTCAAGGTTTGGAACCCTTTGGTGTTGCCGATGATACATCGGTCGAATACAAGCGCGACAATAATTTCTATTATATTCCCAATGAGGCATTCAGAGTTCCCGAATGGGACAATGGCTATCTACCTTTAGGAGGTGACCAACACGCATTGGCCGATGGTAGATTCAACGAAAATCCGGCTAAATGGACCGGAAATGGTTCAAGATTGGCGCAACCCAACATGAATGATTGGTATGAGACCGTTAAGATCAATTATGGCGTTCGCCCTGATGGATCTTATGATTTTGAGACCTTACCCGGAGATTTTGCCGACAAGGCTTTTGAAGAACATTATGCCTTTTGGGAGAACAAGGATGTACCCAGCTCCTGGAAAAAATTCAAGGATATTGCCCTGTATTGGTTAGATATGGGTGTAGATGGTTTCCGGTATGACATGGCCGAGATGGTTCCTGTTGAGTTCTGGAGCTATATGAATTCGTACATCAAAATGAAAAATCCGGAAGCCTTTCTTTTGGCCGAGGTATACAACCCACAATTATATCGTGAGTATATACATAAAGGTAAAATGGATTATCTCTATGATAAGGTCGAAATGTACGATTCGTTAAAACACATAATGCAAGGACATGGTTGGACCGATCATATTCCGGTAGTGAAAAAGGGTTTAAAGGATATTGAGCATCATATGCTTCATTTTTTGGAGAATCATGATGAACAGCGAATCGCTAGCCCCGATTTTGCAGGTGATGCCAAAAGGGGGAAACCTGCTATGGTCGTGTCGGCAACGATCAGTACATCACCGACCATGATATATTTTGGACAGGAAGTAGGGGAGCCCGGAAATGAAAATGCAGGGTTTGGTCAGCCCACGCGTACCTCTATTTTTGATTATATAGGAGTACCACATCATCAACGTTGGGTGAACGATAAAAAGTTCGACGGGGGCCAGTTGTCGAAGGAAGAAATTGAACTTCGGGATTTTTATAAAAGACTATTGAATTTCACTATTGGAAGTGAGGCCTTGACAGGCGATTATGAGGATATTCATTATTATAATAAGGACAATACTGAAAACTATAATCATCGGGTGCTATCCTTTGTTCGATGGTCTGAAAATGAAAAATTAATTATAGTCTCAAATTTTGATGCCAGTGAGTACTACACTTTTGAATTAAAGATTCCAGAAACTATAGTTACAAAATGGGGATTGAAAGATGGTATTTTTAAAACGACGGAACAGTTGTTTGGTCAAGAGAACGTATCCCTTGAAATTAAAGAGGGTATAGGAAGAATGACGATTGAAATTGAACCCTTGGAATCATTTATTTTTAAAATCCAATAAAAAAGGCAATGCCTTAAGCATTGCCTTTCCGATCCATGGTTCGGTATTAGCTACTTTTTTTGGCAGTTGCTTTATATACAAGGGCAATAACCGCACCAATAATACCGTAAAATATAACCTCAATGATGCCTTCGGCAATGTAGCCGGTTAAATCCATTATTTCGCTAACTCCATAGTTTAGCAATCCCATGCCGAAACCGGTAAAAATTCCTACCCAAATCCCGAATTGAAAGCCTTCTTTGGCACTATGAACGCCTCTTGCCCATTTCCCATAAAGGGTACTTAGAGCAAATGCGCCGATCAAATTACCCAAAGCTACAAAAAGCATATCGGGCGTTTCCTTCATAACATTTTTCAAGGTATGCCCGTCAAAAAAGTCTTCTGTGGCAAAACCCCAAATAGCATATCCCAAAAGGAACATTACAATAAAGCCGGCCAAACTGGCCAATAAATTTTGTTTTGTGAACATAAGCTTTGATTTTAATTGGTTGTTGTACTTATAAATATAGTCAAATTATAAATGGGAAAGGAAAAAATAGTTGCTTATCTATCTGATTTGATGCATGTTACGACAATTAACACACTAATTTAAACAATGCCCAAATATCTATTTCCAAATTGTGGTACCGTTTGTATCTTTGCCGCATAAACCGTTGGTATGAAATATTTGACAAGACTTCAGCTCATTTTACTTTGCCTAATTTTATTACAAAGTTGTAACATGAAAGAAAAGCCTTTGGTGATAGGACATAGGGGTGCTATGGGACATGAAACAGAAAATACTATGGCCTCAATACAAAAGGCACTGGATTTGAAAGTGGACATGATAGAGATCGACGTATTTCGAATTAGTAGTGGCGAGGTTGCCGTATTTCACGATCAATACGTAGATCGTTTGGCCAATGGAGGAGGAAATATAGAGGAGTATAATTTCTTTGAATTAAGAAAATTGATCTTGGATGGGAACCATAGGATCCCTATTCTTCAGGATGTTCTAAAATTAATAGACAATAAGGTTCGATTAAATATTGAGTTAAAAGGTGATAATACGGCCGATACTGTAAATCATATTGTAAACGTCTATGTTAAAGATCGAGGATGGACCTTGGATAATATTTTGATTTCAAGTTTTAAATGGAAAGAATTAAGGGATTTAAGGAAGTTGAATAAGGAAATTCCCATTGCCATATTAACAGAGGGTAATCCTTTGGATGCGATTGAAATTGCAAAAGAACTGAATGCCGAGGCCATAAATCCAGATTTTATGCAATTGGATTTAGAGAAAGCCACTAAAATTAAGAAAGCCGGTTTTAAAATCTATACTTGGACCGTAAATGAACCTGAGGATATAGCACTTGCAAAATCATGGCCTGTCGACGGTATCATCACCGATTACCCTGAACGTATAAATTAATGTTCGATGTAATCATAGTTGGTGGAGGGGCGTCTGGATTTTATGCGGCGATCAATATTGCAGAGATTGATCCGAATCTTAAAATAGCCATTTTAGAAAAAGGCAAACATGTTCTGAAAAAGGTTAGAATTTCTGGTGGGGGGCGTTGTAATGTCACCAATGTCGAATCGGATCCCGAAAAATTAATAAAAAATTATCCTCGTGGGGAGAAAGAACTCCTAGGACCCTTTTATACTTACGCTAGCCAAGACACTGTTCAGTTTTTTGAAAGTAGGGGAGTGCAATTAAAGACAGAAGATGACGGCAGGATATTCCCAATCTCCAATTCGTCACAAACCATTATAGATTGCCTTTTGACCGAGACAGTTCGTATGGGCATCAAAGTTTTTCGGCAATGTGCATTAACCCGGATTGAACCTGTGTCAAGGGAAGGTCAAAAAAGGCTTTGGAAGGTATCTACCACAAAAAAGGAATATGAATGCGAGAAGGTTTTACTCGCAACAGGAAGTAATCCTAAAATTTGGAAACTCATTGAAAACATGGGTCATACTATCGTTCCCCCTGTAGCTTCCTTATTTACATTCAATATTGAAGATCAACGTATTTCGGGGATTCCAGGAGTAAGCACGAATGCAGAAGTAGCAATACTTCCAAGGTATAACAGCGGACTGGAATCAACAGGAGGATCGAAAAGAGATAAGCGCCAAAAATCGCAACTAAGTGCAGAAGGCCCTATTTTAATTACGCATTGGGGGCTAAGTGGTCCTGTCATATTGAAATTATCGGCATGGGGCGCAATTTTATTGAATGATTTAAACTATCATTTTCCGATTCGAATAAATTGGTTACCTGATTACCAACTAGAGTCGATCCTCTCCCTGTTGATGGAAAAAAAGGAAATTAATGCACGAAAAACAGTGGTTAAGGCCAGAGCTGTTGAATTTCCAAGACGGCTCTGGACAAATCTTGTAAAAGCCTCGGGTATATCCAAAGATGAGAAATGGGCCGACGTGTCCAAAGGAAAATTACAAAATCTCGCTGAACAATTAACTGAAGGCAGCTATATGGTCGAGGGCAAAAGTACTTTTAAGGAAGAATTCGTAACCGCCGGTGGTGTTGAACTAAACGAAATTAACTTTAAGACTTTCGAAAGTAAAATTCATAAAAATCTATTCTTTGCGGGAGAAGTGATCAATATTGATGCTATTACCGGGGGATTCAATTTTCAAAATGCCTGGACGGGAGCATATATCGCTGCACAAGCTATTGCAAAAGACAATTAATTTACGCGAATGATCTATGTTGCATTTTTAAGGGGGATTAATGTTGGGGGCCATAAGAAAATCAAAATGGCCGATTTACGCCTTATTTTAGAAGGAATGGGTTACAATGATGTCACCACATACATTCAAAGTGGCAATGTGGTCTTTAAAAGTGATGTAGATGATCAAGGAAAACTTGAAACGCAAATTTCAGAAGCCATTAAGACCCGTTATGGGTTTAAGGTGCCGGTTTTAGTTAAGACCAGATCTGCGCTTAACCACATAGTGGACAATAATCCATTTGCTGATCCTGAAGATCTTGCTACCAATAAAATCTATTTTGTTTTATTGAAAGGTATTCCAACCAAAGAAGACATCAAAACTACATCAACCATAATTTTTGACAACGAAAAATTCAAGATCACTTCAGAATGTGTTTATATAAGATATGCTTTGGGTGCGGGAAAAGCTAAATGCAATAGCAATTTTTTTGAATCAAAGCTCAAAGTTATTTCAACTTCCAGAAATTACAGGACTATGACCAAATTAATTGAAATGTCTTCCGACTAATTTAACTCCCAAATCTTATAATTCAAAGCAGTGGCAAAGCATACCCATAGCAAATATGGGACAAGTAACCATGCAGCTATATTGCTTACAATCCTAAACCATCGAATGGTCAATACCAGTAGAATAAGCAAGGTAATTATCACAACAAGTGCCCAAAAAGGTTCTTTCAGGCCAAAGAAAACAATGCTCCAAGAAGCATTCAACATTAATTGAAAACCAAAATGGTAGAGTGCTGTTTTGACCCATAAATGATGAAAACCTTTGGCCCAAACCAATCCAGCTGCTATTCCCATCATGATATAGAGCACGGTCCATACGGGGGCAAAAATCCAATTAGGAGGATTAAAACTGGGCTTGTTCAACGTTACAAACCAATCATTGACCGAACTTTGTGTGGCGAAACCAGACAAAAATCCAATTACCAGGCAAACACTTACAGCAATTACAATATAAGTAAGTTTCTTATTCAATTGGTTGGAGATTAACCTCTAAAATAGTGATTAAATCCATTGTGTGGTATTCAATCCACTTAAAAACTATATTTGTGCAAATTCTTTTTTAATGACCAATAAAGATTTTGTTCCTGTAAGATACCAGCACCGAATTCGAGAGGGCAAGGTTACCTTTAAAGCCCCAAGCAATATAGCGCTGGTGAAATATTGGGGTAAAAGAACTGGTCAGCTTCCGGCCAATCCTTCAATAAGTTTTACATTGGATGCCTGTGCGACGACTACATCAATTACCTATTCAAAATTAGAGAAACCCTATACTAAATTTTCTTTCGAATTGATTTTTGAGGGAAAACCCAAGGAGGAATTTAAACCAAAAATAGAATCCTTTTTTGAACGTATAGAAACCTATTTGCCATTTTTAAAGGAGTATCACTTTAAAATCGAGACCTCGAATTCATTTCCGCATAGTAGTGGAATTGCTTCTTCGGCAAGTGGAATGGCCGCCTTGGCATTGTGTCTTTTACAAATGGAAAAAGAAATGGATCCAGGGATGAGTGAGGATTTTTTTAATCGTAAAGCATCTTTTTTGGCACGTCTGGGTTCAGGGAGTGCATGTCGCAGTATTCAGGGTAATCTAATACAATGGGGAGAACATAAAGAGACGAAGGGGAGTTCAGATCTATTTGCAATTAAGTATCCCTATAAAGTGGATAGCATATTTCAAAATTATCATGATACCATTTTGTTGGTAGATAAAGGTCAAAAACAGGTGAGTAGTACGGTTGGGCATAATTTAATGCATGGACATCCTTTTGCCGAACAACGTTTTGCCGAGGCGCATAAAAATTTATCCAGCCTAAAGGAGGTATTTGCTACCGGGGATTTAAAAAAGTTCATACAAATCGTAGAAAGCGAAGCATTGACCTTACATGCAATGATGATGACCAGTATACCTTATTTTATCCTAATGAAACCAAACACCTTGAAAATCATTGAGAAAATCTGGAAGTTTAGGGCATCATCCAAAACCCATGTTTGTTTTACTTTGGATGCCGGGGCAAATGTACACGTGCTTTACCCCGAAAATGAAAAGCAAAAAGTTTACCAATTTATTAAGGATGAGTTGGTTGCATATTGTGAAAACGGACACTATATTTGCGACAGAATTGGTTTCGGTGCTAAAAAAGTGTAACTTTTCAACAAATTTGATCTTAGAAAAAGTCGCAATGAAAAGTTCCGAATCATTTTAAAAGCTATGAAAGGACCCTTATTTTATTCTAAAATCCTACTTTTTGGGGAATATGGTATTATCAAAGATTCCAAAGGTCTCTCCATCCCATATAACTTTTTTAAAGGAGCTTTGAAAAAAGATGGGAATCTTTCTGAAGAGGCGAAAAAGTCGAATGGCTATTTGAAGGATTTTGTTTCCTATTTAGAACGTATTGAAGCTGAAGAACCTAAATTGGTTGCCTTTGATTTTGCAAGTTTGAAAAAGGATGTAAATGCTGGAATGTATTTTGACAGCTCAATTCCACAAGGCTATGGCGTGGGAAGTAGTGGTGCGTTGGTAGCCGCTATTTATGACAAGTATGCGCAGGACAAAATCACCATCCTTGAAAACCTTACTCGTGAAAAGCTATTAAAGCTAAAGTTGATTTTTGGAAAAATGGAATCTTTTTTCCACGGTGAATCCTCGGGTCTTGACCCCTTGAACAGCTATTTAAGTTTACCTATACTTATTAATTCCAAAGACAATATAGAATCTACCAGTATTCCTTCACAGAACCAAGAGGGGAAAGGCGCCGTTTTCTTGTTAGACAGTGGTTCCACAGGGGAAACCGCACCGATGGTACAATTGTTCATGGAACAGATGAAACAGGAAGGTTTTCGTCAGATGTTGAAAAATCAATTCATTAAGCATACCGATGCCTGTGTTGAGGATTTCATCAATGGGAATGTAAAATCACTTTTTGGTAATCTAAAACAGTTATCGCATGTAGTGTTGGATAATTTCAAGCCCATGATTCCTGCAAAATTCCATCAGCTATGGAAACACGGTATCGATACCAACGATTATTATCTTAAACTTTGTGGCTCAGGTGGAGGAGGATATATCTTGGGTTTCACGCAGGATATAGATAAGGCCAAAAATGTACTTAGGGATTATAAATTAGAAGTGGTCTACAACTTCTAAGATTTCACAAATGCTTAGCAGAAAAAACAAGCTCTTATTATTAAAGATACTGAGCCTATTTTCTATTGTGCGCGGTTATAATATCTTGGTGATTGCCTTTGCGCAATACTTGGCATCAATTTATATTCTAGCTCCCAATCTGCCTTTGCGTAGTGTTGTTTTTGATCTGAATCTATTCTGTATTGTACTTTCCTCAGCCTTGGTCATCGCAGGAGGTTACATCATAAACAGCTTTTATGATTCTGAAAAGGACTTGATCAATAAACCTAGGAAAAGTATGCTGGATCGTTTGGTTGGTCAGCGAACAAAACTTTCGGCCTATTTTACATTGAACTTCCTTGCCGTTTTTTTTGCAAGTTATGTTTCGTTTAGGGCAGTGTTCTTTTTCTCGGCATACATTTTTGGCATATGGTTCTATTCCCACAAATTAAAGAAAGTACCTTTCTTAGGGAATTTTATTTCGGCTACATTGGCCATCGCTCCCTTTTTTGCGGTATTTGTTTATTACAAGAATTTTGAGACCGTCATCTTCGTGCATGCCATGTTTCTTTTTTTACTGATTTTGGCAAGGGAAATGATCAAGGATCTCGAAAATATTGCTGGTGATCTGGCGCAGAATTATAAGACTGTTCCAATATTGTATGGAGAAGGATTTTCTAAAATAGGCATTACTTTTTTGATTTTTTTCACGCTAATACCCTCACTACTGCTCATTAATAACTTTGATGTTGGCTATATGTACCTCTACTTTATGGGAAGTATTGTCTTATTGGTAATTTTCATAATACTTTTATGGAGATCGAAAACCAAATACCATTACGTATGGCTGCATAATATCTTAAAATTGATTATTGTCTTAGGGGTTTTCAGTATTTTATTGATTAATGTAGATCTTGTCTTAAACCGCATCTTATAATGGAAAGTTTATTGAAGGTAGCCCTTGCCCAAATCGCACCGGTTTGGTTGAATAAATCAGAAACGCTCAAAAAAATTGAGAATGCCGTTACTGAAGCGGCAAATGCTAGAGCTGAGCTCGTGGTGTTCGGTGAAGCACTTTTACCGGGCTATCCTTTTTGGTTGGCCCTGACCAATGGCGCTGCCTGGGATCTTAAGATCAATAAGGAACTGCATGCCCATTACGTTCGCAATGCCATTCAGATAGAGGCAGGGGAGTTAGACGCAATTTGCCAACTATCCAAAGATCATAAAATTGCGATTTATCTGGGGATGATCGAACGTGCCAAAGATCGCGGAGGGCATAGCCTTTATTGTTCCTTGGTTTATATTGATCAGCAGGGCCAGATACGATCTGTTCACCGAAAATTGCAGCCTACTTATGATGAACGATTAACCTGGTCTCCTGGAGATGGTCACGGCTTGCAGGTGCATTCCCTAAAACAATTTACAGTGGGAGGACTCAATTGTTGGGAAAATTGGATGCCGCTGCCTAGAACTGCGCTATACGGTCAAGGTGAAAATCTTCATATAGCAGTATGGCCTGGGAGTGAAAACAACACAAAGGATATTACGAGATTTATTGCCCGCGAATCGCGGAGTTATGTGATATCGGTTTCGTCTTTGATGAAAAAAGAGGACTTTCCAATAGATACCCCCCATCTTAATGCAATTCTTAAAGAGGCCCCCGATGTGCTTGCCAATGGGGGTTCCTGTATTGCAGCTCCTGACGGGAATTGGTTGGTAGAACCTGTTCGGTATAAAGAAGGTCTTATCTATCATACCTTGGATTTTAACAGAGTGTATGAAGAACGTCAAAACTTTGATCCTGTCGGGCACTATTCAAGACCCGATATTACCAAGCTAACGGTAAATCGGGAAAGGCAATCGACCGTTTCTTTTGAGGATTAATATTTATTTTCCATTCCAGTCATGGCAGGAAATCATTTAGTTACCTTTGCAGAAATTACAAAACTATGGGGAGGTCTGATTTAAACAAGGGCAAAAAGACTGGAGGTAGAGAAGGAGAAACTTTTCGTAAAAAAAGATATGTTCAGGGGAAAGCAGCTGTTAGAAAAAAGACCATACCAAAACAACCCTCAAATCCAGATTTAATACGCTTGAACAAGTATGTCGCGAACTCTGGAGTTTGCTCACGAAGGGATGCCGATATATATATTGCTGCAGGTAATATCACGGTTAATGGCAAAGCTATTACCGAAATGGGTTATAAAGTGAAAAGGAGCGATGAGGTGCGATTTGATGGCCGCTTGCTGAATCCCGAAAAAAAGGAGTATGTACTGCTGAATAAACCCAAAGACTTTTCGACAACGGTTCGCGACGAAAGAGGAAGACGTAATGTAAATGGCCTGATTTCGAATGCGTCCAAATCCAAGCTATTGCCGGTTGATAAAATGGGAAAAGAAGCTACTGGTCTTTTGTTGTTCACAAATGATGGTGACATGACCAGAAAATTAAAAAGCCCAAAAAACGGTCTCCGAAAAATATATCATGTTGTATTGAACAAGGATCTGCGTAGTGCCGACTTAAAGAAAATTCAAGATGGGGTTGTATTAGATGAAAAACCAATTCGAGTACAGGAGATTAGTTTTATAGATAATGCTCCAAAACGCGAAGTGGGAGTTGAGATTTACAGTTCAAAAAACAAGGTTTTGGAGCGTATTTTCGAACATTTGGAATACGAAGTGGTCAAGATAGACAGGGTTGCTTATGCTGGTCTCACCAAAAAAGATCTGCCTCGAGGACATTGGCGCTATCTTACTGAACAAGAGGTTATTAATTTGGGAATGATTAAATAAGTTTCCTCATCTTTTCTCGAATCTCCTCCAAGCAAAGATTGCCTAAACTGCCCTCATGGGTATGTTGAATATCCTTTTTTGGAGCAAATGTTCCTTCATTGATCTCTTGCCCCATTTTTTTATAGGCATCCCGAAATGGCATTCCGTTTTGAACCAATTCGTTCAAGGTGTCAACACTAAACAAGTAATCGTATTTGGAGTCTTCAAGGATATTTGGGTTTACCTTGATTTCCTTTAGGCTAAATGTCAAAATCTCCAAACAAGCTTTTAAATCCTGGATTGCAGGAATAATGACTTCCTTTACCAGTTGAAAATCCCGATGATAACCACTGGGCAAATTATTGGTGATCAATGTCAATTGGTTGGGCAGACCGAGGAGCTTATTGCATTTGGCCCGTACCAGTTCAAAAACATCAGGATTCTTCTTATGGGGCATAATACTACTACCTGTGGTCAACTCATCCGGGAAGGAGATAAAATCAAAATTTTGGCTCATATAAAGACAGATATCCATCGCCATTTTGGAAAGTGTTGACGCGATAGCACCCATTCCAAAAGCAGTCGCTTTCTCAACCTTTCCCCGAGATATTTGAGCGGCTACAACATTGTATTTCAAACTATCGAACCCCATTTCCTGAGTTGTGAATGTTCTGTCAATAGCAAAAGAACTGCCATAACCCGCCGCGCTGCCCAATGGATTTTGATCGGCTACTTTATAGGCTGCCTCAATAAAATAAAGATCATCTATAAGGCTTTCGGCATAGGCAGAAAACCATAGCCCAAAGGAAGAGGGCATGGCTATTTGTAAATGTGTATAACCCGGAAGTAATACTTCTTTGTGTTGTTCTGCTAAATCCATCAGTAAATTGAACAGTGTAACCGTCTCACTTTTTATTACCTTAAGCTCATTTTTCAAGTAAAGATGCATGGCCACCAGTACCTGGTCATTTCTAGATCGAGCTGTATGTATTTTTTTACCTGTATCCCCTAATTTTTTCGTTAGCACATACTCGATTTTGGAATGCATATCCTCAAAAGTATCTTCGATGGTAAACGAACCCTCATCAATGTCCTTTGCAATATTGTCTAATTCATTTACTAAGGCATTTGTTTCCTCCATTGCCAATAAACCAATTTTGCCTAGCATTTTAGCGTGTGCTTTGGAGGCGATTACATCGTATTTTGCCAATAGCAGGTCCAATTCCCTGTCATTTCCAACAGTAAAATGGTCTATTTTTTGATCGGTACTGAATCCTTTGTCCCAGAGTTTCATGCGATTGAGTTTTGTATTACTTTAATTTTGGCTCCCCTCTTTATTCAAAGAGGGAATGAATCCCACTTATAGTGGGAGAAAGGGGAGTTTGATTATTCGAATTTAACCATAATTTATTCTTATATCGTCACAAACCCTCCGTGTTCGCCTTGGCGAACCCACCTCCCTTTCCCTAAAGGGAGGAGCTTTTATTTATTTTTAAAATTTCCCTTTATTTCTTTTAATACTGACTCTAAATAGTCAAACACCATTTTATTTTCGAATCGTAACACATGGTATCCCAATTGAGTTAACAATTCGGTTCTCTGTTCGTCATATTCAATAGCAGCAGGATTGTTATGTGCTTCGCCGTCCAATTCAATAATCAACTTTTCTGAAGCGCAATAAAAATCTACAATGTAGTTTTTAATACTATGCTGTTTAGTAAATCTCCTGCCCGCTAAACTTCTTGCCTTTAAGTGTTTCCACAAGAAAGCTTCTGCAGGTGTTAAATTAGATCGTAACATCTTTCTAAAGGGACCAAGTTCTTTTTTAGAATGTAGTTTTCTGTCTTTCATTTTTTAAATAAAAAGAAATCCATTCAATATTTTAATATACAAGTCTATCCCTTCCTCAATTTCATGTATGTGGATATACTCATCCGCAGAATGGGAACGTGTACTATCCCCCGGCCCTAATTTCATCGATTGACAGGTGAGTGCGGCCTGGTCGGAAAGCGTTGGGGAGCCATATGTTTCCCGTCCTAAACTTATTCCTGATCGTACAAGCGGATGATTTTTGTCGATTGAGGATGAATTCAATCGTAAAGATCGTTCCTGTAATTCGCATGGGGCACCTGCTTTTAACAGGTCTGCTACCTCTTCATTGCTGTAACAATCATTCACACGGACATCGATAACCAGGTCTGTATGGGCCGGAACAACATTATGCTGGTTCCCTGCATTGATCTGGGTGACCGTTAGTTTAACTTCACCTAAAGTTTCGGAGGTCTTTGGAAATGTATAATTCTTGAACCATTCAAGTACCGCTATGGTCTTGTAAATGGAGTTGTCCTGATTGGGATGTGCAGCATGGGATGGTGTGCCTTTCACTACTGCATCGAATACAACCAATCCTTTTTCTGCTATGGCCAACTGCATAAGGGTAGGTTCTCCCACGATCGCAACATCAATTTTCGGCAAGACGGGTAGTAGAGCCCTTAAACTTTTCGGACCGGCATTCTCTTCTTCTGCTGAAGCTACCATGAGGAGGTTATGGCTCATATTTGCAGCGTTGTAGAAATAGACAAAGGACGCCATTAGTGAAACCAATGCACCCCCAGCGTCATTACTGCCCAATCCGAATAACTTACCATTCTCGATTTGTGGATCAAAAGGGTCCCGGGTATAGGCTTTATTGGGCCTAACCGTATCATGGTGTGAGTTTAATAAAAGCGTGGGTTTAGTGCTATCCCAATGCTTATTCTTGGCAAAAATATTATTATTTTCCCTCTGAAAAGGAATATCAAAACTTTTAAACCAATTTTCAATTGCTTCAGCTGTGTGGTGTTCTTCCCCGGAAAATGATTGGATAGAGATGAGCTCTTTCAATAAATCGATGGCCTTGTCTGTCAGTATCTGTTGATTCATCTTCATAAGGTTACGGTTGTGTATAGATTTGAATCTGGCTTCAGCATCGAAATATCGCCAATACAAACTTTGCCGACATCTTTTTGTAATGCATGAAAACAATTTTGCATTTTTGGCAACATACCATCCGTAATGATTTTTTGACCCATTAAGTCATTAAATCCTATGGTATCGATATGTTTTATGACCGAATCATCATTTTCCACATCCTGCAGTACTCCTTTCTTTTCAAAGCAATAATATAAGGTGGTATCATAGAGATGACTCATTCCTATCGCCAATTCCGAAGCAATGGTATCGGCATTGGTATTTAAAAGTTGACCCTCACCGTCATGTGAAATTGCGCAAAAAACCGGGGTTAATTTTGCTTGGACCATAATATCGATAAGTTCGGAATTAATACCATCAATATCCCCTACAAATCCAAAATCAATTTCATTTACCGGTCTTTTATGGGCTTGTATGGTGTTGCCGTCTGCACCACTAAGACCAATGGCGTTGTTTCCTAAAGCCTGAAGCTTAGCGACAATATTCTTGTTTGTGAGTCCGCCGTAGACCATAGTAATTACCTTTAAACTTTCGGCGTCCGTAATTCGTCTTCCATTTGTCATTTTGGATTCAATTCCTAATTCAGAAGCCAATTTTGTTGCCAATTTACCACCACCATGTACGAGGATCTTAGATTCTTCCAATCTGGAAAAATTCCCAAGGAATTCGTTAAGCTCAATTTCGTTTTCCAAGACGTTTCCACCAATTTTAATTATGGATAGTTTTTGTTTCATTTTCTACGATCTTGAATTTTTTAATTATGTATTTAGTATACCGCCATCAATGGTTATGGCACTACCGGTTATCCAAGAGGAATCATCGGTCACAAGAAATAGCGCCAGTTTTGCAATATCGTCTGGAGTACCCAGTCGTTGCAGTAAAGTAGCATTTTTTGCATTTTCCACAGCACTTTCCGGATTCTTAAAAGCTTTGGCGGAATCCCAAAGTAAAGGGGTGTCCACTGGTCCAGGACAAATGGCATTTACCCTCACTTTCGGAGCATATTCCACAGCAAGCTGTTTCATTAAAGCCAATGCTGCGGCTTTCGATGCGCAATAAGCCGGATGTTGTGGAAAACTTTTGAATGCGGCAATGGAAGCGTTGATCAAAATAGTACCAGATTCACTGTGCAATAAATGGGGTATTGCGTATTTAGACAGATAGAATATAGAGCTTAAATTGGTTTCCAACGTATTCTTCCATATTTCGATTGGCAAGTCTACCACATTTCCCAAGCCCAAAGCACCGGCATTAAGTGAGATAAAATCTAGTTTGCCAAAATGATCAATTGCCTCTTTCACAAGCTTTTTATTCGTTTCGGGGATGCTGATGTCCCCAGGTATAAAAATTGAATTTTTCAATTGATCAGCAAGCTCATTTCCTTTTTCCAAGTTTCGGCCAGATAGGATGAGCCTTGCACCTTCTTTGGCAAAGACCATTGCAATGGCCTTCCCCATTCCACTGGTAGCACCAGTGATAATGCCAACGCTATTTTTTAATTTTTGCTTCATTTTAAGTGTTCCAAAATCTTTTTCAGGACAAGCTGTGCAGCATAGGTTCTATTATTGGCCTGTTCTATGACCAAAGATCGATCACTCTCCAGAACTGCATCTTCAACGACCACATTTCTTCGTACCGGTAGGCAGTGCATAAATTTAGCATCCCCTAGTTTCTCTTTAGTAATCATCCAGCTTGGATCTTGATTCAAGACCATTCCGTAATTTAAATAACTGCTCCAGTTTTTTACATAGACAAAATCGGCATTCTCAAATGCCTTTTTTTGATCATATTCTATCTTTATGTTCTTGGTAATTCTTGGATTCAGATCGTAACCTTCTGGGTGGGTAATCACAAAATCGGCATTTTGTAACCGCATCATTTGAACAAATGAATTGGCAACGGCATGGGGCAGTGCTCTGGGATGTGGTGCCCAGGAAAGCACTACTTTTGGTTTGGCCTTGGTTGAATTTTCTGCCATTGTTAAGGCATCGGTCATAGCCTGTAATGGATGGCCAACAGAACTTTCCAGATTTACAATGGGGACACTTGCGTATTTTCTAAAACCATTCAGGACCATTTCCGCTTCATCTTTTTCTTTGTCTGTCAAAGATGCAAAAGCCCTGAGTCCTATAATATCACAGTATTGGGAAACTACTTGCGCAGCTTCTTTTATATGTTCCGATGTGCCCTGATCCATTATGGTGCCATCGCCATATTCCAAAGCCCATCCTTCATTTCCAAAATTCATTACGATTACATCCATACCCAGGTTCATGGCGGCTTTTTGGGTACTCAATCGTGTTCTTAAACTATTGTTGAAGAACAACAATCCAATGGTTTTATCCCTACCTAAGAACTTCGATTGTAAAGGGTCTATTTTTATGGCCCTTGCCGCTTTGACCCAATCTGCAAGGGAATCAATATCGTCTATAGAGAGAAAATGTTGCATTATTTTATTTTAGTATGGTTACTTGAACCTGTAATTGCATCTGTTATAAAATTGTCCTTTAATCCGTTGACGATCCAAGTTTCGATTCCCGCTGTTTGGGCAATGCTAGCGGCTTCGATTTTGGATTGCATTCCACCAGTACCATGTGATGATTTTGATTTGCCGATTTCCTGTCGCAAATGCTCGATTCCAGTAACTGTCGTAATGGTTTCCGGCTTGTTATTTTCAAAGGATTGCTTTGTATATACACCGTCGGTATTTGTAGCGATCATCAATAAATCAACTTGCAACAAGGCGGCTGTTAAAGCCGCAAGTTTATCGTTATCACCAAATTGAATCTCGTCGGTAGCTACAGTATCATTTTCATTTATAATTGGAATAAAATTATTGGCGACAAGAACATTGATCGTGTTTTTTATGTTCGACTTGGCATCTGAATTTTCAAAATCGGAATAAGACAATAGACATTGCGATGTGAAGAGCCCCAATTCCCTAAAATTCTCTTGAAATATGCGCATTAAATGGGGTTGCCCAATGGCAGCCAAGGCCTGCTTAATATTAATTTCAGCCCCATTGTGTTCTAATTTCACGAATTGTTTAGCAGCAGCAATAGCTCCTGAACTTACGATGATAAACTCGTATTCATCTTTTAAATCTGCAATCTGCCTTCCAATATCCTCAATTTTACCCCGGGATATCTGATTGGTTTCCTTGGTCAAGGTATTGGACCCTACTTTTAATAAGATTCTTTTTCTGCCCATAATTATCTTATTTGTCCATTGCCCTTTACAAACCATTTATTGGTCACTAAATGCTGTAAACCTATTGGTCCTCTTTGGTGTAGTTTGTCAGTACTTATTGCAAGTTCCCCACCCAGACCAAATTGCCCCCCATCAGTAAATCGTGTTGACGCATTATGGTATACCGCAGCAGAATCAACACTGTGCATAAAAAAAGAAGCGGTTTTTTCATTTGTGGTTATGATGGCTGCTGAATGCCCACCCCCATAAAGATTGATCTTCTCGATAGCCTCTTCCAGATTATCCACCTCTCCCATAAGAATCTTATAATCCAAAAACTCTTCATGCCAAACAGCGTCATCTTTCATTTTTGATGTGCCTTTGCAATCACCCAATTTACCATCGGTAAGAATTTCAACATTGTTTTTCTGTAAGCGGGAAATGAGTTTTTTAAGGAATTCATCTTTGTTCTTCAAACCAGAATTTATCAATACCTTATCCAAGGCATTGCAGGCAGATATTTTGCTTGTTTTTGCATTGATTATTACCTCCAAAGCCATTTGTTGATCGGCCTCCGAATCCACATAAACAAAATTGTTACCCCTTCCACTTATTATAACCGGACAAGTGGCATGTTTTTTTACGAACGAGATTAATCTTTCCCCACCTCTGGGAACGATCAAATCGAGCCTCTGGGAAGGATTTTCCAAAAATGCCTGGGTCTCTTTTCTATTATATCGTAAATAAGTAACCCAATCTTTTGAAACGCTGTGATCCGTTAGTGCCCTATGCCATAAATCAACTAGAACCAAATTACTGTTCAGTGATTCCTTGCCTCCCTTCAAGAGAATATTATTACCCGATTTAAATGCAATTCCAGCTGCTTCGATGGTTACATCTGGTCTGGATTCATAGATGATCAGAATCGTTCCAAAAGGGGCCGTTCTATTACTGATATGTAGGCCGTTTTCGTGTGCAAATTGAAATCGTTCTACGTTCAATGGGTCTTCTGCAAGTGCCAATTCCTTAAGGGATTTCATCATCCCTTTAATTTTGTCGTCATCGATTGTTAAACGATCATACATGGCAATATCATTACCCACATAGGTCTCCAAATCTTTGTTATTGGCTTCCAACAGGGCAGTTCGCTTCTTTTCAATCCATCCTACCATCGAATTGAGGACCGCATTACGCTGATTTATGTTCAATATTGCACTCATGATAATGCTATTTTTAATTTCCCGAAGAAAAGGTCCATATCTTCTTTATTGATATTCAACGCGGGTAGAATTCGTAAAACGTTTTTATCCTTGGCCCCCCCCGTAAAGAGGAATTGTTCATAAATCAATTTTTTACGAAGTTCGGCCACCTCAAAATCAAATTCCAATCCCAGCATCAAACCTTTGCCTTTGGTTCGTTGTACCTGTGGGATTTTGCTTGCTTTTTCTAAAAAATAATTACCCAGATCTTTAGCGTTTTCCACTAATCCTTCTTTTTCTATAACTTCAAGAACCGACAAGGTAGCTGCACAAGCAAGGTGGTTACCTCCAAAGGTAGTCCCTAATTTTCCGTAAGATGCTTCGATGCTTCCATGGATCAAGACCCCGCCAACCGGAAATCCATTGCCCATTCCCTTTGCTATTGTAATAATATCAGGTTGAATATCATGATGCTGGAATGCAAAGAACTTTCCGCTTCTTCCAAAACCCGATTGAACTTCATCAGCTATTAGAATAACATTTTTGTTTTTACATAATTCACCAACCTTTTTTAGGAATTCGGTTGACGGTTCATCCAACCCTCCGACACCTTGAATTGATTCAAAAATCACCGCGCAAACGTCTCCTTTTTCAATCTCCTTTTTAAAGGTTGTGATAGCATTAAAAGGTAGAAAAGTAACTTGTTGCTGTTTGTTTATGGGTGCGTTTATCTTTTCATTATCCGTGGTTGCGACGGCAGCCGAAGTTCTTCCATGAAAACTATTATTAAAAGCGATGACACGTGATTTACCTGTTTCGAAAGAAGCTAATTTTAGCGCATTTTCGTTGGCTTCTGCACCAGAATTACAAAGAAATAGGTTGTATTGCGAACAACCTGAAATCTGGCCAAGTTTGTTGGCCAGTTCAACCTGAAGTGGATTGTGTACCGCATTGCTATAAAACCCTATTTTGTTCAATTGATCTTTGAGTCGCCTTATATAGAGTGGATGGGCATGACCGATGGAAATAACCGCATGGCCCCCATAAAAGTCCAAATAATCTTGTCCTTTATCATCGGTTATCACAATTCCTTTGGCAGAAACAGGGGTGACATCATATAATGGATATACATCGAACAGTTTCATAGGTTTTCTTTCTTGAATTCACTGATTTTCTCGAATGAGGCTACAATTCCTCGAATAAGGGACGAGCTAAGGCCCTGATGTTCCATTTCATTCAATCCTTGGATCGTACAACCCATTGGAGTGGTTACTTTATCTATTTCCTCTTCAGGATGATGGCCTGAGGCAATGAGAAGGCCAGCTGCACCATCACAGGTGTGCATTGCCAATTCCTGCGCTTCCTTGGCATCAAATCCCAATTGAATTGCCCCTTGGGTTGTTGCTCTGATCAAACGCATCCAGAAAGCTATACCACTCGCACATATAACGGTAGCTGCCTGCATTTGTTCTTCAGGGATTTCCATCGAATGCCCCATTCGATTAAATATGGCTTTGGCCAATTCTATTCGCTTTTTACCTTTTGTATTGGCGCAAATACAGGTCATTGATTTTCCAACAGAAATTGCTGTGTTGGGCATACTTCTGATGATATTATGGTCTTTGCCCAGAATATGCTCTATGTTTTCAATACTAAATCCGGTAATGGTCGAAATAATCACATGATTTTCATTGAGAAGATCTTTGACTTCCTCCAATAACTTTGCGATATGGAGGGGCTGCACTGCAAAAATCAGAATATCGGAATTTTTAACAGCCTCCTTATTGTTGGTTGTAACAGTTACATTTCCAAATTTCTCAAAATGTTTTATACTATCAATATTTCTTTTGGTCAAGTACATGCTTGTGGCTCCATTGCTATGTAAAACCCCTTCAGCTATTGATAATCCCAAATTTCCTGCACCTATTATTGCTATTTTCATTTTCAAAATTATTTTATCCCACCTGAGAGTTCAGGATTCGTTTTATTAATAAACCCCTGCCTTTAACTGCAGACCTTCATTTTCCCTAAAACCAAGCATTAAATTCATGTTTTGTACCGCTTGGCCCGATGCCCCTTTCAATAAATTGTCTATTGCCGATGTAATCAATAACACATCTTGATACTTATGCAAATGAATATGGCACTGATTTGTATTGACTACTTGTTTTAAATTGATGGGCTCTTCGGAAATTTGGGTGAATTCTGCATCCTTGTAAAAATCCTTGTACAGAAGTAGGGCCTCCTCCAATGTTCCTTTAAATTGGGTATAAGCCGTTGCTAAAATACCTCTCGTAAAATTTCCCCGATTGGGCAAGAACATAAGTTCACCAAAATTTTCCTGTAGTCCCCTTAAGCTCTGATTGATTTCGCCCAAGTGCTGATGGGTAAAAGGTTTGTACCAGGAAACATTGTTGTTTCGCCAACTAAAGTGGGTTGTACCCGATGGACTAACACCAGCTCCTGTACTCCCGGTAACCGCGTTAATATGAACTTGATTAGTTAATTGCTTGGCCTTTGCCAATGGTAATAATGCCAATAGGATTGCCGTTGCAAAACAACCCGGATTAGCGACATATTTTGCACTTTTGATGGCTGATTTTTCCAATTCTGGAAGACCATAGACGAACTTTTTCCCATTTAAAACCGAATCTTCATTCAGCCTGAGGTCGTTACTTAAATCAATGATCTTGGTATTTACGGAAAAGTGATATGCACTAAGAAATTTAGTGGAATTACCATGTCCCAAGCAAAGGAAAACAACATCAACATTTAAATTTACAGCATCGGTAAACTTCATATCGGTCAATCCTAATAAATCAGGATGCGCCGATGTTAGCTTTTTTCCGGCTCTTGTTGTGCTATATACAAAATCGATAGCGATCTTTTCATGGCTCAAAAGTATTCGTATCAATTCTCCGCCGGTATAGCCAGATCCTCCAATAATACCTGCTTTAATCATGATTGTGATTTACGTGATTATATATTTTTCCTGGATTGGAAAGTATTTTTATAAATCCCTTTGCATCATCAGCTGTCCACCCCTTATGCATTTCACCATAACTTCCAAAGGATGCGTTCATCAAATCGTGTTTTGAGGAAATACCATTCAATCTAAATTGAAAAGGATACAAACTAACGAATACATCGCCCGAAACGTTCTTTTGTGTATCGGTTAAGAATGCTTCAATATTGCGCATTACCTCATCCAGATAATTACCTTCGTGCAATAACATACCATAAAAATTACTTAACTGTTCTTTTTGGAATTGCTGCCATTTGCTAAGGGTGTGTTTTTCCAATAAATGATGTGCTTTTATGATAATCAGCGAGGCGGGAGCCTCAAAACCTACCCTTCCCTTGATTCCTATTATTGTATCGCCTACATGTATATCCCTTCCAATGGCATAATTAGACGCAAAGGCATCCAATTTTTCAATATTGGAAACAGGAGTATCTTTTTTGCCATCAATAGCAATGAGTTCACCTTTCTCAAAGGTCAACTTGACTTCTTTTGGATTTTTTTCCTGTAATTGACTTGGATAGGCATCATCAGGTAGAGGCAGATTTGAGGTCAAAGTCTCCTCGCCACCAACTGATGTGCCCCAAAGTCCCTTATTAATAGAGTATTTGGCCTTTTCCCATGGGTAATCTACACCATTTTCCCTTAGATAATCAATTTCAAATTCCCTTGAAAGTTTGTTATCCCTAATAGGGGTGATAATTTCTATTTCCGGCGCGATGATTTGAAAAATCATATCAAATCGAACCTGGTCATTGCCAGCGCCAGTACTGCCATGGGCAATATATTGGGCACCCACTTTTTTTGCGTGGTTAACGATCTCAATGGCTTGAACAATTCGTTCGGCACTTACCGAAAGTGGATAGGTATTATTTTTCAGTACATTACCAAAAATCAAATATTTGACAACGTTGTCATAAAAAGACTGTATGGCATCAATCGAGGTATACGAAGTGGCACCCAATTCCAAAGCTTTGGATTTTATGGTTGCGATTTCGGTATCTGAAAACCCACCTGTATTTACACTAACGGCATGTACTTCGAAACCTTTTTCCTTTGATAAATATTTCGCGCAATATGAAGTATCCAAACCTCCACTATAGGCTAGAACTAATTTTTTCATCATGTATGTTTTTCATTTCCTTAATTATGGAAATCAATTTTTCTGTTTCTTTTTTAGGAACAATTGTTCCTTGATACTTTTTAATCTTTTAAACGCCTTACTATTCACTTTTTCCTTAGCCGCTTTTTTCTGTTTCGCCTCTGGGTCATACAACATTCCAGTACACAAGCACATTTTATGTTCGGTACGGGTGAGGATATCGAAATTCTTGCAAGTTTGGCACCCTTTCCAGAATTCAGGATCGTCAGTAAGCTCGGAAAATGTAACTGGTTGATATCCCAGTTCATAGTTGATTTTCATAACCGCCAAACCGGTGGTAATGCCAAATATTTTCGCAGTTGGAAATTTTTTGATGGAGAGTTCAAAGATGGCCTTTTTGATTTTCTTTGCCATTCCCCGATTTCTATACTGCGGATGCACGATCAATCCGGAATTGGCTACATATTTGTTATGCCCCCAAATTTCTATATAGCAAAAGCCCACAAACTTACCTTGGTCCAATGCAATTACAGCATTGCCTTTTTCGAGTTTTTTAAGGATGTATTCCGGAGTTCTTTTGGCAATACCTGTACCCCTTACTTTCGCCGATTCGGCAATAGTATCACAAATAATCGATGCGTATTTAAAATGGGATTCGTTGGCAATAACAATTTCCATTGTTACTAGTTTAAAAATAAAATTGAATTAAAATAAAAGGCTTAAATGATTCTGCGGAAATGGACTCACCTATTTCCATACTAAAAGACACCCTTACGGGCGACGACGTGTGGGTACAAACGAACGGTTGGGTACGGGCGCCCGATTAGTTGTAGAAATATGTAGTTCGTTATTCATTGTGAATCAAATGTACAAATTAAATTGAAACCGTAAAGTATACCCTTTAATTTTTAGGAAAAAGTTGTTTTAGGCTCTTTAGTCTGAACAATTCGAAAATTATAAAAGCATATACAACAATATACTCAATGGAGAGCAGACCCATATGCTCCCTAAAACCAACTTGGGAATAGGCATAATAACTCAGAATGACAACCAATGACCAAGCCAAGGAAAACCTGTATTCAGTAAATAAGGTTATTAAAACCAGAAAAACAATATACCATGGGTGCACTGTTGTAGCCAATAGGTAATAAGCAGTAAGTATCCAAAGCATAGAGGAGAAAAGCACAGCAAATTTTTGATTGTTTCTTAGAAAAGTGATTAGGAGCACAAGTGAAATAATAATATAAGGAGTTATTTTACCATATGTTTTTATTAATTCCCAAGGCTTCACATTGAGCTGTTTTCCTATGTGTTTAATGATATTGTACAAACCTGAATTGAACTCGAAATTGGAAAACCAAAGACCAACAGTATGTATATAGTTGGTCACAAATTCCGAGGTTAAGAATGGGGCTATGAGCACTATTGAAGTTATTCCTACAACAAGATAGAACAACACACTTTTTTTAAACCCCAGATGTTTTAAAAATAAGGGCAGAAATATAAGAGGTACGAGCTTTATGGATATTGAGAGTGCATAGAAAACTCCGCCTAGGACCCATTTCTTAATTGATAATAAATAAAGTGATGTAACAAAAAAGAAGATCATCACGCCTTCAAAATGGAGATTCCCAGTTAGTTCAATGATAATCAAAGGATTTATAAAATACCAAAAAATCAAATGTGGGGAAAGATTCAGATTCTTAAGTAATTTACGTCCAAAGTAAAAAATGCCAATATCAGATAGGATTATGGCAATTCGCATAATTACTACTGATCCCATAATACTTTTGCCTCCCAATAAGGTTGCCAGGGCAAAGATCATTTGATTCAATGGGGGGTAATTGCTAAAATTCCGAGCACTCAACTCACCCATTCCCTGAAAAAGTTCATGGGCATTGGAAATAGCATTATCTGGCTGTTCAATAAGGGAATTGGGTAAATACAGATAAGGATTTATAAAATTACGCACCAATTCACCGTCCCATATAAATCGATAATAATCTTGGGAAAGATTGGGTTCGGCCATAAGGAAAACAAGTCGAAATAGGATACCAACGAATAGTAAAAATTTGAAGTTCCATTTTTCAAATTGAATGAGCTTAAAACACAGGAAAAATAATGCCGCGAATAGTGCGATTAATTCAATGAAGTGCGTACGTTCTAAATGGTAGGCGAAAGTGTAATAAAAACCAATGCCTAGAATGACCAATACAATTGGAATCTTATGCAGTTTCCAATATGTGATAATCTGATTGGGCATTGCGATCAGCAATTTGGTTTAATACAAATAACCGAAAAAAACTGCAAAAATGGGCCTGGATACCCCAATACATAGAGTGGCATAAAATCTATTGGTTATGCCCTGGCGGTAAGCGATTTAAAGAAAACGAAACCAAAACCGGCAAAAAGCATAAAGTGGAATGGGAACAGACCAAAGTCGTTCAATGGCACTGCACTATACATTCCAAAGAGGAAATACCCCATTAGGGCAAATTCCAGAATCATATTACGGGATAATTTTTTCGCCAGGTACTTATTGCCTTTCCAACTATCGGTAATACTATTAAGATTAAATTTCGGCGTTCGTACGAACTCGCTTCTCTTGCCCATATGTCCTTCCAAAACAGCTATAGAATTGTGCAACGAAAACCCTAGTGCAACAGAGAAAAAAGTAAAGAATAGCTTAATATAATCGACAAAATTGTCAAAACTACTTCCTTGAATGCTTTTATAGGTAAACCAATAGCATATAAATAAGATTATCGTACTAATGACAAAGAAGCTGAGCACATTGAAAACCCAATCGAACTGCGGATATATTTGCTTAATGTACATTGTCGGAACGCTCAAAATAGAAACGATAAATACACAAAGGAACATTGAGCTATTCAATAAGTGCATCACCCCATGAAATTTGGTCTTGAAAGAAATATTTTTAGCGCTGATCACACTCCAAACCGATTTTTTAAAGTTCTCGGCCCCGCCTTTGTTCCAACGAAATTGTTGTGAACGAGCGGCGCTGATCACAACTGGCAATTCAGCAGGCGTTTCAACATCCTCCAAATATTTGAATTTCCAATTTTTCAATTGGGCCCTATAACTTAGATCCAAATCCTCGGTTAAAGTATCACCTTCCCAGTTTCCTGCATCTAGAATACATTCTTTACGCCAAATACCTGCAGTACCATTGAAATTTATAAAATGGCCTTTTGAATTCCTTCCAACCTGTTCAAGGGTAAAATGGGCATCCAAGGCAAATGCCTGGATCTTCGTTAATGTCGAATAATCACGGTTGATATGGCCCCAACGGGTTTGTACCACCCCAATTTCTTCATCTTTAAAATAGATTACGGTCTTTTTCAACCAATCGGGATCCGGTAAAAAATCAGCATCGAAAATGGCAATGAAATCACCTTTTGCTATTCTTAATCCTTCTTTCAGGGCTCCTGCTTTAAACCCTTGACGATTTTCACGGCATATATGTTGAATATCCAATCCGTCTTCCTGTAAAGCTTTTATTCTTTGGGCAGTATCCTCAACGGTATCATCTGTAGAATCATCCAATACCTGAATCTCCAGTTTACTTTTAGGATACTCAATTTTGGATATGTTCTCCAGCAATCGGGCCATTACATATTCCTCATTATAGACAGGAAGTTGAATGGTTACATAAGGAATTTCCTTAGGATCCAATAAGTTGTATTTGGGCGCGCTAAGATTACGTTGCTTATTACCTAAATAATTCACCAAAAGGTTCAACTGTGCAAGACTATAAAAGAAAATCAACAGCAATGCTACACTGTAAATGGCAATGATTAAATAAGAAATTGTAAGTCCCATATTATTTGATACTGTATTTAAAAATCCACCCTAGAATTTTTATGCCCGCAAATATACTACCTTTTACTGTACCTGACACTTTAGATTTACCAATTCTTTTCTTGTAACGCACTGGTACTTCGACATATGTCATTTTCTTCTTTAATACCTTTAACTGCATTTCCACTGTCCAGCCATAGGTTTTGTCCTCCATTTCAAGTGCTAATAACTTGTCATATTTTATCGCCCTAAATGGTCCGAGGTCAGTAAATGTTGACCTAAATAACAATTTCATCAAGAAAGTAGCCAGCCAATTCCCAAAAATCTGCTGGGGCGTCATACTCCCCTGTTCTCTTTTCTCTTTTACACGAGCCCCTATCACAAAATCAATATCGTCCTCGATAATGGGATGTACTACTTTGGTCAAATCCTCTGGATAATCGGAATAGTCGCCATCAATAAATACGATGATATCAGGCTTATTGGATTGTTGGGCAACATATTTCATGCCATGAAGACAGGCATAACCATATCCCATATTATTTTCTGTTAATACCGTGGCCCCTGTTTTTATTGCATTTTTAGCAGTTTCATCAGAGGAATTGTTATTCACTACAATGATTTCTGAAACTGTATTTGGGATTTCATGAACTACATGGGCAATGGAGTCCGCCTCGTTAAAGGCCGGGATAATAACTTTTATATGTGTCATTATTTTAAATCGGAAAGTTTATTTTCTCGCTGAAAATCAATAAAATTGGTCCATTCCTTGATTTTTCTCCCATTATGATATTTCTCAGCAGAGACCAGTTCTTCGCTTTCATATTTAAGACAGTACCCGTTTTTCTTTCCGTCATCTAACTGACATTTATGGTTAATATTCCTTTAGTATCATAATACAACCACCAGCTGGTCATCCTTCCGTTTAAATATTTACCTTCTTTGATTCGAATTCTGTTTGGACTGTAAAAATACCAATACTTTTCCCTTTTATTATTTTTATAATGGCCCTGTGCTTTGATTTTTGCATTCTTGTGGTAGAATTTCCAATATCCCGATTTCATACCGTTTTCCAACCAACCTTCCGATCTTGGTTTTCCGGATTCATAGAAATCCTTGAAATACCTTAAATCACTTTCAGTTGGTGTTCCACTGTTTAAAATAAATACGAACGATATGAGCAAGTTAAGTGTCGATTCTATTTCTTAGTAACCAATTCCATTAAATCAACATCATTACCCAATAGTACTTGGGTAGGATTGATACGCCCTTTTTCCGGACCGTTTTCCAATTTCAATACCCCCCGAGGACAAACGGCAGAACAAACCCCACAACCCACACAACTTGAACGAATGATATTCTCGCCTTTTTGAGCATAGGCCCTAACATCAATGCCCTGTTCACAATAGGTAGAACAATTGCCACAAGAGATGCATTGTCCACCATTTGTAGTAATCCTAAATCGGGATTTAAAACGTTGTACAAACCCTAAATAAGCCGCCAATGGGCAACCAAATCTGCACCATACCCGATTCCCGAATATTGGATAGAAGCCAGTTCCTATAACACCCGCGAAAAAGGCACCTACCAAAAGACTATAGCTATTCTGTACATTCTGTGTCTTAATACCCAAGACAGTTCCTGTATCGGTAAAAAAACTAAAAAGCGTCATTCCTGTCATGACTATTGCAAAAAGCAAAACGCCGTGTACGAGCCAACGTTCTACCTTCCATGAAAAGAGCGATTTGCTCGAATGCTGTCTATAGGGGTCTCCCAGTGTCTCTGCCAAACCACCGCACCCGCAGACCCAGGAACAGTACCACCTTTTACCGAAAAAGTATACCATCACGGGAACTATGACCAATGTCAATATAATCCCCCAAACAAGAATGAACAAACCTATACCCCCACTTGCCATAAGTTCTTTTAAATTCCAACTAAAAAAGAAATCGTAATCCAGTGGGAAAGCGTTTTTAAAATCATAATAAGGCATTTGTAAGCGTACCATGATTTCGGGAATGAGAAAGGCAAATACTATCTGAAAGAACAATACCGATGTTGTTCGTATCATTTGATACCTATTATGACGGTATTTTATGTACATACGAACAGCCATTACAATCATAACCACGCAATACATAAAACCATAGACAAACCAATGTCCGGCCAGATTGCCACTTAGGCTTTCGCTCAGGGGATCTACCAAATAGGTCCAATTCACTGCAAATTCCGCACGGAAATAGAGGATTAAATAAAAGGAGACCAAAAAGATGAATACCAACCAAGCGATCCAGCCGCGATTTGTAGCATTTTCATGATATATTCCATCATTTTTAATTCCTTTTGCTCCAAGTAAAACTACATTTGGGATGATGAACATAAGGGCCCCAATAATGCCTAGGCCAAAAGTCAAAAACCACATCAATCCCTTATTATTTACAATAAAACCCCGACCCGATTTCTTTGCAATAAAGGCCGCCATATCATGAGGCCCCGTATAAATTACCTTACTATACTCCTTATTCTTTCGATGCTGCTGATTTGCGGTTTCTAAAGCTGAAGTGATCTCGTTTGAGAAAGAAAGCATACCCTCAAACTCCTTGTCCATCACATTTTTTTCCAACGTTTCAATGAAGATTTCGCTTTTTATTCCTTTTTCAGAAATAACCAAATCCCATGTATCCTGGTCAACCTCGAATTTACCAATAAAAATAAGCGAAGTGAAAATCCCTAAACCTACCAAAAAGACAAAAAGGCCTATATTCTTTATTGTTTTCATATTGACCTATGCGCTTTTAAAAATTCGTTTCCAACTTTTCTTTTTAGGTACAATCGTCGTTCCCAATTCAGAATTGAATGCGGATACGATATCAGATTCATGCTGTGCATAGAACTCAGGGTCAAAATTGGCATCTTTCAAATATTCCATTACATATTCAACATTCCTATTTTCTGTCAACCAGCGATTGAATATTTCATGCCGCATGCGTATCCCAAAGGTGTTAATGCCCAAAAATTGCTTGCTTTCGGCGTGATAGGAAATAGTAATACATATTTTTTCCTTTGGATGGCGCCAATGAAAATGAATTTCATAATCTTTCTTCGATTCTTCACTGAATACCCAGCCATAGGTCTGGTATTCAATATCCAGAAATTTGGCTGAATTGAACCAATGTCCCGGTTTGTATTCGATCCTATTTTCACAAATGGTCTGGGCTACCGTTTCACCCATCATTCGGCCAGTATACCAAACTGCTTCAATTGGTCTTCGATTTCCAATGGCGTCATGCTGTTCCGCACAATCACCAATTGCATATATGTCGTTTATATTGGTCTCGAGAAACCGATTAACCTTAACGCCGCGACCTATTTCAATACCACTGTCTTTGAGGAATTCGATATTTGGTGAAACTCCTGCAGTGAGTCCAACAAAATCACAGGCTATGGTCTCACCTTTGTCTGTTGTGACCGCTTTTGCACGCCCATTTTTATCTGCGATGATTTCGACCAGATTGGTACCCAATTGCAGGTCTATATGG
>JAHHKH010000095.1 GCA_018679695.1 Maribacter sp. | reverse complement strand
AGTGAACTATGTGGCTGACATTTATAATAAACTCACTTTCAATGAAAAGTTTTATACAATAGTTGGTTTGAATTTTATTAAAGATAAGGCCGATTTTGCTTCTACCCGGGATTTCGATATCATAGATCCCTATGCGAATTTGGTTTATGTCTCGGATACCGGCCTCAACCTTAATTTGGGTGCACGAATAAATAACCATTCAGAATATGGTTCGCATTTTATTTATAATCTTAATCCTTCTTTTACAATCAAGACTAATAATGGGTATATCAAAGTTTTATCGTCCTATGCAACTTCATTCATTACTCCTTCATTGACACAGCTGTTTGGAAATTTTGGAGCAAATCCAGAATTGGAACCTGAAGAGAATAGAACATTTGAGGGAGGTTTGGAATACGCCATAAATGATAAATTGCGATTGAGCGGGGTTTATTTTAATAGACGTGAGGAAAATTTCGTGTTCTATGATAATATCACAGCCACATATGGTAATGCAGAAGGAACTATTAATGCCCAAGGTGCAGAAGTTGAACTCAATTGGAGGCCCAATGAAGCTTTGAATTTGACTGCTAATTATACATTTACAGAAAGAAAAGGTGATGAAGCTATTCGTATTCCAAAGCACAAAATCAATGCTTCATTAGGATATGCTTTTGCCAAAAGAGCGTTTGCTTCGCTGGATTATTCCTTTACCGGCGAACGCTTTGACACCGATTTCAATACCTTCTCAAATTTGAGGTTAGAATCTTATTCATTGTTGAATACATATGTTGAATATGGATTGTTACCCGGGAAATTGAAAATATTCATGGGGGTACATAACCTGTTCAATACAAATTATGTTGAGATTATCGGATTTACAACAAGAGGCAGGAATATCAACGCTGGATTAAGTCTTAGCTTATAATACTATTGTTGCCAAAAAAAGCCCTGATACAAACATCAAGGCTTTCCTTTATCTCTGAAATTGCCTTATTCCATTTTAAGGTCCAACGGCTTATCCAATATCATATTATCTTTAAGAATACTGAACATTTTTGAATCTGTCATAACATCGGCTGGCATAAACACTTCAAAACTGCGTTTGCCAGTGGCTCCTGTAATTTCTTGAATGGCACGTGCCAATAGGAGTTCGTTTTGATCGCCCCAAACACCCAAATTGGCCAAATCCTCTTGAAGTACAATATCAGGTGCTAAGCCAGATGTATAATCAAAAAAACCATCGGCATTCTCATTTCTACCAACCAATGGCTGAATTGCCCATTGGTTATCCGGGTTGATATTTGCTTCTCTTTCTGGATTATAAATATAACTTCCATCAAAATCATCAACCATAGTTATTGAAAACTCATTCTTTCCTCTTGTTGTTTCCCCTATATGAACAACGTCAACATATGGGGCAAGTCCATTTATCACCAATTCACTGGCAGATGCTGAACTATTTGTGGCAATTATATATACCTTAGAAAGGTTGAGCGTATTTAAAGCCGTACCACTACTTGTTTCATCGGCAAAATAATCTGCCAATTGAGCATCACTCAATTGCCCTTGTATTTTTGCATTCCAACGTTGTCTAAGGAATAGATCATTTGTATTTGCACCATAGATCATACTCGATAATAACCTTGCGGAATTAACTGACCCCCCTGGATTATATCGCAAATCCAATACTAAATTGGTTACGCCAGCTGCTTTAAAATCACCAAACACATTATTGAGGTCTTCGTCAAATTCGTTTGTGAAGCCATTATAAACCAAATAGCCGATCTTTTCTCCACCAATATCAAATGTTTTGGATAGGAAAACCGGATTTTCAACTAGGCCTTCAAGTTTTGTGAGTTCTACTTCTTTACCATTAGGTGTAATGGTATTATTGGCTATATAAGCCATATTCAAAGTATACGTATCATTATCACCAAAAAGTAAATCTATGTAATTGTCAATAGTCAGTATTTGCCCGTCTACTCCAGTAAACAATTCACCCCGACTTATATCTTTCGTCGAAGCATCGGAATTGGGTATAATGTATCGAACATAACCAAAAAGTTCATCACTATTCGAAAATCGTACCAACCCAAATTCGAGTCCGTTGCTTTTGGAAATACCAGCGAAGGCTTGTGTTAACTCTTTGTAATCCTCGGAATAAAAACTAAACCTGTCCTCACTGAACAATAGCATATCATCAAAAAAGGCTCCCGGATCTGATTCCGAGGCTAAGAACTCTGTATAAGCTTGGGCACCTTCAGTGGTATCCGGGAATTTGTCATCTGCCAGATTAGGTACATCTGCTTGCCAGAAATACCAAAAATTCATTGCCTTCCACATAAAATCCTGAACATCAACATTTGCGGTCGGATTCGGATCAATACCATCAGGCGGTGTAAGATCATCGTCACTTTTTTTACAGGAAGTGATTAAAAAACCAATCGAAAGGAATAGCAATAAAAACTTTTTCATAATATACTTTTTTAGCAATAACAGGTGAAGTACCTCAATTATCATTCCAGAAGTGGAAGTAATCAATGGGAAACATTCATTACTTTATTCAATGAATTATATACGCAACTTTTTTTTATTTGGATCCCAATTTACGGACATTAACAGAAAAATAAAATTATTTGTAACAAAATTCGTTATACTTCGTCTTGATTGTGAAGGCCTAAATGTAGGATGACAAACAACTAAACAATAGAATGAAACAGTCGGAATTTCTGAATGTGGTAATGCCTTTTAAGGATAAATTGTATAGGATGGCAAAACGATTGCTTGTTTCCAAGGAGGAGGCTGAGGATGCTACACAGGAGATTTTAATGAAGTTGTGGTCTATAAATGAGAGCATAAGCGAATACAAAAACGTGGAGGCCTTTGCGATGACGATGACCAAGAATTTTTGTTTGGACCGGTTAAAATCAAAGCAGGCAGGTAATTTAAAGCTAGTTCATAGTAATTACAGCGATGGGAACGCCTCACTGCAAAAACAGGTCGAAGTAAAAGATAGCTTAAGTTGGGTTGAGAAGATTATGGAGGAGCTGCCCGAACAACAAAAAATGGTATTGCAGTTGCGGGATGTCGAGGAATACGATTTTGATGAAATAGGTGAATTATTGAATATGAAACCAACTGCAATACGGGTTACCCTATCAAGGGCACGTAAGACAGTAAGAGAAAAATTAATGCAAAAACATAGTTATGGAATTGGATAGAATAGAAAAACTTTTGGAAAAATATCTTGAAGCCTCCACTTCGGTAGCCGAAGAAAAAGAGCTAAGAACATATTTCTCACAAGAAAGTGTACCAACACATCTAGAGCAGTATGCCCCCATGTTTCAATATTTTTCCTTGGCCAAAGAAGAACGTTTCACCAAGCAGGTTCCACTAAAAACCAAAAAGAATTATTTCAGGTGGATGTCCGTAGCGGCTGTAGCAGTTCTAATGTTTGGCCTATACTTTGGTAATGAATACCAAAAACAGAAAGAGGCTGAATATGCTTATAATGAAACAAAAAAAGCATTGAGTCTTTTGGCCGACAATTTTAGTCGAGGTACTGAGAAAGTGGCTTATTTAAATGAATTTGAAAACACGAAACAAAAAATTTACAATAACAATTAATATTAATATCATGAAGAAAATTATAACAATTCTAGTAATAACGGTTTTACCGTCCTTAGGTTTCTCACAATCTGTCTTTGACAAATACGAAGATCTGGACAATGTAAGTGCTGTAGTAGTCAATCAAAGTATGTTCAGGCTACTTTCTAACATAGATGTAGAGGTAGATGATCCAGAAGCAAAAGATTTCATGGACATTGCCAAGAGTCTTAAGAACTTAAAGGTGTTCATCACTGAGGATAAAAACATATCGGCTGATATGATGAAAACAATGAATCAATACCTTAAGAGTGCTAAGTTGGAAGAACTAATGCGCGTAAAGGATAAAGACGCAAATATTAAATTCTATATCAAAAGCGGTAAGGATGAAAATCATGTTAGCGAGTTGTTAATGTTCGTTACAGGTATGAATAAGGTAGATGTAGAGGTAAATGGCAGAAAGTTTGAGACTGTGTTACTTTCATTGACCGGAGATATCGACTTGAGCAAAATTGGCTCACTTACCAAAAAAATGAACCTTCCGGAAGAATTGAATGAGGCCGGCAAGAAAAAGAACTAATAATAAATCAGATAATGGCGGTTTATTGGTTTTAGAAAAATAAACCGCTTATTCTTTAATTATAATCAATCAATCAAAAAATGACAATCATGAAAAAAATCACTTTAATTTTAGCAATCGCATTATTACCCTTAACAGGAATCTCACAATCTATCTTTGATAAATATGAGGACATGGATGAGGTAGGAGCGGTCATCGTAAACAAGGGAATGATAGATTTAGTCTCATCAATCGGAAGTATGGATGATGATAAAGATGCAAGGGAGTTTGTTGAAATGGCAAAAGGAATCAATGGTATCAAAGTATTTATTACCGAAGATAAAGGCATAGCCGCAGACATGTCGGCCACTGTTAAAAAGTATCTTAAGAAGTCTTCTTTAGAAGAATTGATGCGGGTAAAAGATAAGGATGTGAATGTAAAGTTCTACATTAAAAATGGCAAGAATAAAGACCATGTAACAGAATTGTTGATGTTCGTATCAGGAATGAAGAATATGGATGTAGATGTGAATGGAAGAAAATTCGAAACTGTACTTGTGTCAATGACGGGGGATATAGACTTAAATCAAATAGGGGCCTTGACCAAGAAAATGAACCTTCCTGAAGAGTTGAAGGAAGCAGGAGACAAAAACTAGATAAGCTAAATAATAGGTTATCGTTTGTAACGATGACCTATTATTAGTAATTTACATTACAAGTTAAATTTATTAAAATGAAAAAAGTAATTAGTGGTTTAGTTGTGTTAGTCCTGTTGGTTTTTACCGGATGCTCATCTACCCAAAGCCTTCAGGAATATTACGTTGATAATTCTGAAAACCCCAATTTTCTTTCGGTTGACTTGCCGGTAAGTCTTTTGAATATGGAAAAGGCAGATTTGAGCGAAGAGCAGCGGGAAGCATTGAGTTCATTAAAAAAGATGAATGTACTGGCGTTTAAAAAGAATGATTCGAACACCGCTGATTTTGAAGCGGAGAAATTAAATGTCAAGGCCATTTTAAAGAATGAAAAATTTATTGACCTCATGAAAATCAATACCAGTTATGGCAGAGGGGTCATAAAATATATGGGCGATGATGAAATGATCGATGAAGTCATTATTTATGGTGACAATGATGAAAAGGGTTTTATGCTTATTCGCGTCTTGGGCAATAATATGAAACCCGCCAATTTGGTAAAGTTTATGCAAGCCATCCAACAATCCGACTATAAAGGAGAAGGCCTAGGGGAGATAGGGGATTTTCTTAAGGGCTAGTCAAATCATAGATATTTTTTGAACCCATCAAAAACCTTTTGATGGGTTTTTTATTTTAGAAATCTTGGTATTCATTCCTCGTAATTAAGTTTTTTTTATCTCATTTCATATCTTCGCACATCTATTAACATTAACCAGCACAAAAAATGGAAAAAGCAGAAGAATGGTTTAACTACGGAATTGAATTGGCCAAAGAATTTGGACCTAAATTGCTTACGGCAATTCTCATATACATAGTAGGTTCCTGGATTATTAAGAGGATCGTAGGTGTTGCCAGAAAAATGATGGTAAAAAGCAATTATGATGAATCGCTTCAAAAATTCTTGTTGAACCTAATCTCGTGGGTGTTTAAGATATTCTTGATTCTCGTAGTCATTTCGCAATTGGGAATTAATGTCACCACTTTTGCCGCAGTTATTGCTGCTGCTGGTTTGGCAGTTGGCTTAGCCTTGCAGGGATCACTTTCAAATTTTGCCGGCGGGGTGTTGATTATGATATTCAAGCCATACAGAATAGGTGAATTGATAAAGGCTCAGGGTGAATTGGGCGTTGTAAAGGAAATAGAAATATTTACCACCAAATTGATAACTCCAGGGAACAAATTGGCAATAATACCCAATGGTGCTATGGCGAATGGAAATATCATTAATTATACTTCAGAAGGATTAATGCGTGTCGATACGACAATTGGGGTAGGTTATTCAGAGGATATTAAAAAGACCAAAGAAGTATTAATGGGAGTTTTAACTGCTAACCCTTTGGTATTAGAGGATCCAGCACCTTCAGTAAATGTGTCTGAACTGGCAGATAGTTCTGTAAACTTCGCGGTACGCCCTTTCTGCAAACCTGAACATTATTGGGATGTTTATTTTGGAACTTTGGAAAATTGTAAGCTCGCTCTTGATAAAGCAGGAATTGAAATCCCCTATCCGCATCAAGTGGAAATTCGTAAGAATGCCTAAGAACACATTTTTAATATAAAAAAGGTCGCATTTTAATGCGGCCTTTTTGTTCAGATCTACTCTTTTAGATACCCGTATAAGTCCTGGGGGTAATTGCCTTGAGCTCAGCTTTAATGGTATCTGAAATCTCCAAGGTGTCTATAAAACCGGCGATAGTATGCTGATTTATTTTTTCGTTAGTTCGGGTTAAACCCTTCAAGGCTTCATATGGGTTGGGATAACCCTCACGCCTTAAAACAGTTTGTATGGCTTCTGCGACCACGGCCCAGTTATTTTCTAAATCCTGATCAATTTTGTTTTGATTCAATAAAAGTTTGTTCAATCCTTTTAAAGTAGATTGAAAAGCAATTAAAGTATGTCCGAAGGGTACACCTACATTTCTTAAGACCGTACTGTCGGTCAAATCGCGCTGTAATCTAGACACCGGTAATTTTGCCGATAAATGTTCAAAAAGGGCATTTGCAAGACCAATGTTTCCTTCCGAATTCTCAAAATCAATAGGGTTTACCTTATGGGGCATCGCTGACGACCCAACCTCCCCTTTCTTGATTTTTTGCTTGAAATAATCCATAGATACATAGGTCCAGAAATCCCTGTCCAAGTCCAGAATAATGGTGTTTATTCGTTTTAATGTATCGAAGAGTGCTGCCATGTGATCGTAATGCTCAATTTGGGTAGTAGGAAAAGAATGATGCAATCCTAATTTTTCCTGAACGAATTTCTTGCCAAACGCTCTCCAATCAATAGTCGGGTATGCAACTTGGTGCGCATTATAGTTTCCCGTCGCCCCTCCAAACTTAGCGGCACTTGGAACATCGTTCAAAAGGCTGAATTGCTCCTTTAAACGTTCAACATAAACATCAATTTCCTTGCCTAAACGGGTAGGGGAGGCAGGTTGCCCATGGGTTCTCGCCAATAGCGGTACATTTGCCCATTCCTTGGTTAATTTCTTCAGTTTATCCAAAACCTCAAAATACTTCGGAACATAGACATCGTTCATCGCATCTTTAATCGATAGGGGGATTGCTGTATTGTTTATGTCCTGTGATGTCAGTCCAAAATGAATGAATTCTTTATGGGCACCAAGGCCCAATTTGTCAAAGGCGGCTTTTATAAAATATTCAACGGCTTTGACATCGTGGTTGGTGGTTTTTTCAATCTCCTTGATTTCTTGGGCATCATTGGTATCAAAATTTTCAAATATTTCCCTTAGGACCTTAAATTTGGAGCTGTCAAAAGATTCGAGTTGTGGAAGCGGAAGTTCACAAAGTGCAATGAAATATTCTATTTCAATCTGTACACGGTATTTTATTAAACCTTCTTCAGAAAAATAGGGAGACAAGGATACAGTTTTGTCCCTATAACGACCGTCAATAGGTGAAATAGCATTCAATTGGGATAATGACATGAGTGTTGAAATTGGATTTGCTTGAGGCTGCAAAGATACTTATTCAGAAATGGTATTAAAAGTTTAAATTGTATAGTTTGTTCTTTCTTTTTAACACTTTTCATCTATTTGAGCTTCTCTAGTGTAATCCTTGCCCGTGCCTTATAAGCGGCACTTCCCTTTGCATAATTTGATTCCAACACCATGCGGAGTTCAGGGTGGATCCATTTTAACTTTCTTCCTAAAAGCACTAATGCTGTCATTGAATAAGCCTTCGCTGCCACCTTATGATCACCAATTAGCCAATCAAAACAGGAGGTGGCTATTAGTTCTAGATGTTCATTAGTCAAGGAGGTTTTCACACTGTTATGGGTATTGGAAAAATAGTCCTTTATCAGGATTTCACAGATTTTGGCCATGGGCCTTACAGAGGAATCCAAGATGACCGTATGGAGATTCCTTGTGAAAATATCCAAAAAGGGCAAAATATATTCGGGATTTGCCTTAACGACATATTCCAATATCCAGCAGGCCTTGCTTGAAACCGGATTGTCAATATCAAATGCGATTTCCAATAGTGGTTCTACCAATTTTGGATTCGCTATAACCAATCTAGCCATATCCATTCGTTTCCTCCTAGTGGCATTGATATAATCCAAGGATAGGTATAATTCTTCCTTAGTCACAATATTTTGTATTTTTAAATAAAATTTTCTCCTTAATGAAAATAATAAAAAAAATCGCTTGGGTTCTTTTGTTGGTTTTGATAGTGATGCAGTTTTACAGACCCGAAAAGAATCTAGAGCATGGCAATCATACAGCTATTTTCTTAAAGGAAACCAATCCGCCGGAAGAAGTTAAGCTTATATTAAAAAATACCTGTTATGATTGCCACAGTAACAACACAAAATACCCTTGGTATAACAATATTGCCCCGGTGTCTTATTGGCTTGCAGATCATGTGAAACATGGAAAGGGAGAATTGAATTTTTCTGATTGGGAAAATTATTCAAATAAGAAGAAAGACCACAAGCTTGAAGAGGTGGTTGAGGTTATTGAAGAAAATGCTATGCCTTTAAAAGAATACACTTGGACACATGCCGAAGCTAGATTGACAGATGAGCAGAAGCAGGCCATTGTTGACTGGGTGAAAAAATCTAGAGTACTTTATCAATTAAATCAGCAACCGCAATAGGCACCCCTTTGGAGGCTTTCTCTGGAATTACCGTAATATTATGGTATGAACTCCCCTCAATCGAGGGTTTGGGATCAATAAAATAGATTGGTATTCCAGACATCGTAAAATTAATCAAACTGGCTGCGGGATACACTTGCATAGAGGTTCCAATTATCATTACGACATCGGCCTTCGATGTTAACTCAATTGCATGTCCCATCATGGGTACATCTTCACCAAACCAAACGATATGGGGCCTTAATTGGCAACCTTTTTCGCAATAATCGCCTAACATCAGATCTTTATACCATGGAATAGGTTGGCCACCACCTGTACTACGCACTTTGAGTAGTTCACCGTGCAAATGCACCACATGGGAACTCCCTGCCCTTTCATGGAGGTCATCAACATTTTGAGTGATAACGGTTACCTTAAAATTTTGTTCCAAACTTACAAGCGCTTCGTGTGCTTTATTTGGGGAAACTTCAAATAACTGCCGTCTCCGTTGGTTATAGAAATCCAATACCAATTCTGGTTTTGACAAAAAACCTTGGGGCGAAGCCACTTCCATTACATCGTACCCCTCCCATAACCCATCGGCATCGCGAAAGGTTTTGAGGCCACTTTCAGCACTGATACCAGCTCCTGTTAAGACTACAACATTCTTTTTCATTATATAAAAATAGACTTTTTCTTATATTCGGTTTATGGTAGACCTTGACCTTTTAACATATCTTGAAGATTTTATTTCGGTTGAAAGAAAAGCGCGTTTTCTTGAGGTATTGAAAGAACGCACAAATTTCCTTACGGTAGCTATTGAAGACGTATTTCAATTGCATAATACCAGTGCTGTAATTAGAAGCTGTGAGGTTTTTGGAATACAAACGGCCCATATTATAGAAGATCGTTTTGGAAAAAGACTTGACAAGAACATAGCTATGGGTGCCCAACAATGGATTGATGTACATAGATATAAAAACACAACGTCCTGTATATTGCACTTACGTAGTGAAGGATATCAAATTATCGCCACTTCGCCACACAATGATTCTTGTCTACTTGAGGAATTCGATATTGACAAGAAATCGGCATTATTCTTTGGCACTGAAAAAGAAGGTCTAAGCGCAGAAGTAATGCGCGAAGCCGATGGTTTTTTAAAGATACCCATGGTCGGGTTTACCGAAAGTCTGAATATTTCGGTTTCTGCGGCAATAATCTTACAACACCTAACAACCCAACTAAAAAAGCGGGAGTTGCCATGGCAGCTATCGGATACCGAAAAATTAGAGAAGCGATTGGATTGGACCAAAAAATCGATTAAAAACATCGACAAAATATTAACAAGGTTTAATATTTGAATATCAATTTTCACTATATTTAATGAGAACTAACTAATTGATAAACAAATGACTATACTACTATACATCTTAATCGGACTTGTACTGCTAATTCTTATTTTGGCAATTATCGCACCTAAAACGTACGATGTTTCACGAAATATTTCGATTTCCAGGCCCATTTCGGAGGTTTTTGATTATGTCAAATCATTGAAAAAACAGGATGAATGGGGGCCATGGGCCAAAAAAGATCCAAATATGACAAAAGAGTTTAAAGGAACCGACGGGGAAATAGGGGCGATAAGCAGCTGGAAAGGAAATAAGGAAGTAGGTGAGGGTGAACAGGAAATTATCGGTATAAAAGAAAATGAAATTGTGGAAACACAGTTACGTTTTTTTAAACCGTGGAAGTCAGAATCAAATGCATATATACGTGTAAATGATGAAGGAAATGGATCCACCAAAGTTACTTGGGGGTTTTCGGGAAAGAATAAATTCCCAATGAGTATTATGATGTTGTTTATGAGTATGGATAAAATGATAGGTAAGGATTTTGAACAAGGTCTCTCAGATTTAAAATCAATTCTGGAAAAGTAGAAATATGGATTTCAATATGGTAGGCTGGTTCGAAATACCGGTCACAGATATGGACCGGGCTAAAAAGTTCTATGAATATGTGTTCAATATCAAGATAAGCATTCATGATCTTGGCGGACTTGTCATGGGCTGGTTTCCTACTGCTCCAGATAAGAAAGGAACTTCTGGATCATTGGTCAAACATGAAATGTATACTCCTAGTGCCACAGATGGTCCATTACTATATTTTACCTGTCCCGATTTGGACATTGAATTGGGGAGGGTAGAAAAAGCTAATGGTATAATTTTGCAGCCTAAGAAGGAAATAGGCGGCGGGCATGGGTTTACGGCTTTAATCAAGGATACTGAAGGGAATAGGATTGCACTGCATTCCCTAAAATAACCGACAGTTAATTACTGGACCAATTCTAATAGGGCCACATCAAATTCACTTTCAAAAATGACCTTGCCTTTTTTTACTTCCACCATTGTATCAGAATAGGCGTCATGAAGTTTTGTGCCTTCACCGAAGAAACCTTTTACCCATAGCGATTTTTTACCCTTAGGTAAATCGAGACCTACGACAACTTTATCTTTAAAGTCATCTTTTATATAAGTCCTACTGAAAACATATGGTTTTTTGGCAAGTCTCTTGTGTTTTCCAGCACCAATTGCAGGATGGTTTTTTCTAAACGTACCTAACTTTTGCCAGTGCGATAAAATCTGCTTTGTTCCTGGAAGACTATCTTGATCATTCCAATTCATGAAAGATCTTAAAGTGGCATCACCTTCAGTGCCTTCTATGGTCAAATCACGCGAGGATTCATCCCCATAATACACTTGTGAAGCCCCAGGAGTAAGTAAGAGTACGTTAGCGGACCTTATGGGCTTTTTTCGTTCTTTGTCATATGGCTCACCATCGTCGTGGGAAGTTAGGTAGTTGACAACACTCTTGTCCTTCAGTTTTGTATGAAGTAGTTTACTGTATTTTTTGAAAATTGATTCATAATCCTTATCGGCATCCCTCTTTAACTCGAAATTGATAAGGCTGTTAAAGCCGTGGTTGAAGAAATCGACCTTTTTATCCCCGAAATCAAACTCCCTTCCACCGGAAATATTATAATTATAAACCTCGCCTACCATAAAAAAATCGTTATCATCAAGAACCTCATTGGGATGTTTCTTTTTCCAGGTCTCGAAGGCTGCTGATGCTTCTTTGTATAGTTCTTCCCAAGCATTTTCATTAACATGCTTCACGGTATCAACCCTAAAGCCATCAATTCCCAAATCATTTACATAATCTGTTAGCCATTTCATAATATAAAAGCGTGGAGCCCTTGGGTAACCGGTACGTTGAAAAAATAGTTGTAATTCGTCAAGCTCATTACTTAAACGTCCTTCCTCTTTCCATTTGGCCAAAAGGGCATCAGGAAGTTCAACCGATTCATCGGACTCTGTATAAATATCAGGAAGATTATCGACCAACGTACAGGCTGTGGTGTTCTCGTAGGTAGTAAACTCGCAAGTGGGTTCCGTGCGAACCCATTCGTCTGGCCATACAGGGTCTATATTGGTTACAGGACCGGTATGATTCAGAACCACATCCATCAATACTCGAATACCTTTACTATGGGCTGTTTTCACTAAATTCTCCAACTCTTTCTTTGTCCCAAAATTTGGATCTAAGGAAGTCCAATCCTTGGTCCAATAACCATGATAGCCATAGGTATTTCCTGTAGATTCGTCCGTATCACCATGAACTTGTTCAACAACCGGTGTAAACCAAATAGCATTAATTCCTAAATCAGTAAAATAACCATCATTTATTTTTGCGGTGATTCCCACCAAGTCACCACCCATAAATCCCCTTAGAACCCCAGTTTCATTAGTTCTATTAAAGTTTATGTCGTTGTCTTTATTGCCATTATTAAAGCGATCGGTAAGCATAAAATAAATATTGGCACCCTCCCAAACAAAAGGAACTGTATTTTCTGGTTCAGGGGTATTTTGGGTTGCCGCAATTACGGGCTGTTTAATGGCTTCCTTTTTCTCCGGTTTACAAGAAATAAAAATGAACAGGACAAGAACCAGTGCGAACAGTTTATGCATTTTGATTTATTTTGGCTAAAGCTATAAAATGCGGTGGGAACTAGAAAATTTATTTCTTCCTATTTAAAACTTTGAACTCCTCATAGCAGCTACTGATAGCGTCTAAAATCTGAAGATCGTTGGCGGTTGTGATGAAAGACTTTGAATAACTGCAGTTGTTTAAAATGTCATCAATATCCATTTTTTCTATCTGCAGCAGTTCGATAAGCGTTTCCCTGTCAAATTTAGAGGCAAGTAGATCACGTATGGCATCATCTTCCTTGACTTGCCTTAATTTCCTCATTTGATTGGGCTTTTTACCAAAAAGATTTCGCAATAGATCTGCGGGATTTAAAATGGCCCCCAATACCTTGGTTACAGCACTTGGATTCTTTTTGCCCGCCTCATAACCCACATTTAGTCCCGAAATACTATATTGATAAGCAGTGTTAATAGGTATATTTTTAACATCGATTTCAAGGTAACCTGTTAATTGATAAGGTCTTACAATTACTTCTTCTAATGCATATGCCAACTCGGTAAGTGCAATTTTTGTATCCTTGAATTTGAACATATCATTGGTAACCCTGATTTTTTGGGATTTAAATCCCAAGTATGAGAAGTATAGAGTGTCGTTTACTGATGCGGAAATCGAAAACTCCCCTTTTTTGTTCGTAATGGTTCCAAAAACCTTATTCAAGTTAACGATATGAACACTTTCCAAAGGGCGATCCGACTGCGCATTAACCACAATAGCACTGAAAGTCTGGGTTTCTTCTTGGGTTTCTTCTTGGGTTTCTTGTGAAATGCCTAGAAATCCCAAAGCGAAGAATACTAGTGTAAAATATTTTACCATTGGTCTAAAATCCGAATAAATAGGGTTTAATCAAAACAAAAAATACCCCGAAGGGTATTTTTAATATACAATTAACTAAAAGAAGTCGCTTTTGCGTTTATCCCTTCTTTTCCCTGAATAACTTGAATTTCCTGAAGATTTTCTATCTCTTCTCTTACCGGAGGTACTACGATCTCTTCTCCTTCCGCCACCACTTCGACCACCGTCCTTATTACCACCACTTCGTTTTCTGTCTCTTCCACGACCGCCACCAGGATTCCTTGACACTTCTACATTTACAAACCTGCCATCAACTTTAAACTCAGTGAATGTAGCTAAGATTCTTTCGGTTGCTTCTGCATCGGTATTGAAGAAAGAAAAACTATCCTTAACATCAACTTTAAAAACATCGTCCTTACCAAGCGCAACGGTATCGCGTATAAAATCTTTCAAAGACATCCAATCATAACCATCTTTTTCACCGACATTAATGAAATAGCGTACTGATCCATTAGATGATATTTCCCCACCACGGTCTCCTCTGCGTTCACTTCGTTCACCTGAATCAACGGTATTCAAATCCCTGGTCTTTTTATAATAATTGTAAAAACGAGTGAATTCTACCGATACAATTTTCTTAATAAGTTCTTCACGTTCTATACCTTGGAACACATCATTGATTGCCGGTAAATAGTCTTCTATCTCTTCGTTAATTTCGGTATCCTTGATTTTATTGGCCAAATGATAAAGTTGGATTTCACAAATTTCCATTCCTGTAGGAATTGTTTTGGAAATAAACTTTTGTTTTATTTTATTTTCTATCGCTTTGATTTTGCGAAGTTCACTTCTAGTCACAATCACCATAGAGATTCCTGATTTACCCGCACGGCCAGTTCGACCACTCCGGTGGGTATAGGTTTCTATTTCATCTGGTAATTGGTAATTTATTACATGTGTAATATCATCAACATCGATTCCACGGGCCGCCACATCGGTGGCAACTAGCATTTGGATTTGTTTTTTACGAAAAGAGTTCATCACCAGATCTCTTTGATTCTGGCTTAAATCACCATGAAGCGCCCCGGCGTTATACCCATCTTCAATCAACTTTTCAGCTACTTTTTGCGTATCGCGCTTTGTTCTACAGAATATCACCGAGAATATATCCGGATTTGTATCTGCCAATCTTTTTAAGGCAGGATAACGATCTCTTCCTCCTACAACATAATACTCATGCTGAACAGTGGAAGTTCCTGCATTTCTGGCGCCAACGGTAATCTCTTGGGGTGAATGCATGAATCTTTTGGCGATAACAGAAACTTCTTGTGGCATGGTTGCCGAAAATAACCAAGTGGATTTTTCATTTGGTGTATTGGATAAGATATCTTTAATATCCTCAAAAAATCCCATATTGAGCATTTCGTCAGCTTCGTCCAAAATGCAATAGTCTATTTTTGAAATGTCAACCAGACGTCTTCCAATCATATCTTTCATACGACCAGGTGTAGCTACAACAATTTGTGCACCCCTTTTAACCTGACGTGCTTGCTCCGTAATACTTGCACCACCATAAATGGCGACAACATTAATGCTCTTTTCGTACTTGGCGTACAATTTAAGTTCATTGGTAATTTGCAAACAAAGTTCTCGGGTGGGTGAAAGAATCAATCCCTGGGTAGTTCTACTTCCGCTATCCAATTTTTGGATTAATGGAAAGCCAAAGGCAGCGGTCTTACCAGTTCCTGTCTGCGCAAGGGCAACCAAATCAGTTTCATCTTCCAATAAAATGGGGATAGCTTTTTCCTGTACTTCAGATGGGGTTTCAAACCCCAAATCGGCAACAGCATCCAATAGGGACTTCTGCAGTCCCAGTGCTTTAAATTTTGTCATAATGTGTTTTACTTAATCGCAAATATGTGTGTTGTATAGAGCGATTATCGTTTATAACCCATTAGACTCAGCGCAACACCTGCCATACCGGCGGCAATTATTTAAGCGGCAAAGGTACGGTTATTTATTTATATTGGGATTTTTGGGCAGTAAGAGCTAAAAGGTACCCATAGGTAAATAGGATAATACTAATAACACCGAAGACACCCGTTCATTAATAAACCGATTTATTTTAGGTAATTATCATTTCTTCTTCCAATTCACCATTTAGCATTTGGGAAATTGCCGTGAGTGCTGCAAAAAAGGCTATTGGCATACGACCAACGGCCTCTGTATTTACCGACGCCAGTGAAGCATACATGGGTCCTTTCTTATGACCGTTCTTCATCTTGTCCTAGATTGTTTAAATACGTTATCAACTTTTGAATGGCTAAACCACGATGACTGATATTGTTCTTAATTTCCAATGGCAATTCTGCAAAGGTTTTGGAATATCCATTGGGTATAAAAACAGGGTCATATCCAAAACCTTGCTCGCCTCTTTTTTTATTTATGATCTTACCTTCAATTTCCCCTTTGAAAATGTGTTGTTCCTCATTGAGGTTTAAGGCAATTACGGTTTCGAATTGTGCTTTTCTATCTTTTGCATGCTTCAATTCTTTTAAAAGTTTATCCATATTGGCATTGGCATCCCTGCTTTTACCTGCATAGCGCGCTGAATATACACCCGGGGCTCCGTTCAAGGCTTCTACGATTAAACCGGTGTCATCGGCAAAACAAGGATATCCAAAATTGTGGGTAATATAATTCGCTTTTAGAATGGCATTTTCCTCAAGGGTTTTACCAGTTTCTGGAATATCTTCATTGCACCCAATATCTGTCAAGGACAAAAGGGAGATATTCGCAGGAAATAGTGCCCTGACCTCATCTATTTTATTTTTATTTTGGGTAGCGAATACAAGTTTCATTATTTTATGAATCTGATCGTGGTTAATTTTTTAAACTTATAAAAAGTCTTTTTACGGTAAAATCTTTTTTTGTTTTTATAATGGATAACAGAAATGTGAAGATTATTAAGGATATTTAGTAGAGTAAAAGTAGTAATTTTATTTACGAATGAATTCTTGGTTTATGACCTTAAAACTGCCACCGGCACTTGTTTTTGTGATATTCTTTGTCGCTATGTATTTGTTGTCCGCTTTATTGCCTTTTGGTGATTTTGATTTTTTTGGGCGTAATTATCTAATATTGATTTTAATGGGTTTGGCGGCAATCATTGCCATTATTTCCTTAGTCCAGTTTTTTTCGTCAAAGACTACTATTGACCCAAGAACCCCTCTAAAGGTTACTACTTTGATCACGGGGGGAATTTATAGATTTACAAGAAACCCTATGTATCTGGCAATTTTATTGGTCTTGTTGGCTTGGGGCCTCTGGTTGGGTAACGCCTTTAATACGTTGTTGGCGGCCGGTTTTGTGGGATATATGAACAAATTTCAAATCATTCCCGAGGAAGAAGCTTTGACCAAACTATTTGATAAGGAATATAAGCAGTATTGTACACAGGTTAGACGCTGGTTTTGACTTTTTCAATTTAAATTTATATTATAATCTATTTGGCTTATATGTAAAAATATTAGTATATTTGCTTATAATATAACAAATTAGCTTTTGAACTAATGCATATGATTGCAATCATTACAGGTGATATCATCAATTCCAGGGGGTACAAT